>DASWDV010000053.1:0-6081 GCA_036395075.1 Gemmatimonadaceae bacterium
GTCTTCAAATCGCCGAGATTCGTATGACGCAAGGTGTATTCGATGAGCGAAAGTTGCAAACCGCCGGGCTTGAGCCTGTTCACGGTTAGACTGACGCCGTCGACGGCGATCGAGCCGTGCAGCACAAACAACGGCTCGAAAGACGACGGAATCGAGAGGTCTACGAGCAGTGCGTCGGTCTCGCGCTCGACGCCGGCAACGATTGCTACGCAGTCCACATGGCCCTGAACGATGTGTCCACCCAGCCTGTCAGCCGGACGTAGGGCTCGCTCGAGATTGACGAGCGTCCCTTTTTCCCACTCACCGATGGTGGTGCGATCGAGCGTGGTTACGACCGCAGCGCACTCGAACCAGCCGCTGCCGGCCTCGCGGATCGTCAGGCAGGCGCCGTTTACCGCGATGCTCTCGCCGTTCGCGAGGTCCGAAAATGACGCGCGGATGCGGAGCTCGCGGCCGGCGTCGATTTGTCGAACCTTTTCAACTTCGCCAACTTGCTCAATCAGTCCAGTAAACATTCAAGCCTCGCGCAGCGTATAGACCGACATCACATCCTCGCCAAACTCAGCTCGGCGCACCATCGGAAGCTTCGCGAGCCATTCGCGATAGTCGCCCGTCGCTGGCGTAAAGGGACTGAGCGCATTCGGACCAAGGGTGAGCGGTGATTGAAAGATAATCAGTCGGTCTACCAGCTTCTGCCGCAGAAACTCCCGCGCAACGTGGGCGCCGCCTTCGACCATCAAGTGCTGCATCTCAAAGCCGCGCAGCGCGGTTAGCGCGGTGGTGAGATCTTCGGCCTCGAACACGTCCACACCGGCGTTGTGGAGAGCGGCGAGCCTCGCGACCGGCGGGTGGTGGGCGAAAATCATGGTTGGCGTTTGCCTGGCTGTCCTTACGAGCACCGATTCGAGCGGAGTCTCGGCGTTTCTGTCGAGCACAATGCGGGTCGGCACGACGCGCGGACGGATTGGACCCCGTGCGGTCAGCTGTGGATCATCGGCTCGCACAGTTCCGAGACCAACCGCGATCGCGTCGACGTTCGCCCGCAGACGCTGAACTTCCTGTCTCGACAGCTCGTTGCTGATCCATCTCCGTTCTCCGGACGGATCGTTCATTTTCCCGTCGCTCGAGAGCGCAAGCTTGAGTGTCACCCAGGGGCGATCGGGATTGGTCGCGGCGAAGAAAAATGGCGCGTTGAGCTCGAGGGCCGCCCCCTCCTGAACGGAGAAATCGACCTGCACGCCGTAGTCTGCGAGGTGTCTCGCACCTCCGCCCGCCAAGGCAGTAGGGTCGGCAGACGCGATGACGACCCGCTTCACGCGCGCTTCCAGAATTGCCTCCGTGCACGGCGGCGTTTTGCCGAAGTGATTGCACGGCTCGAGCGTCACGTACAGGGTGGCGCCGCGCGCGCGATCCCCTGCTGCTCTGAGCGCAACTATCTCGGCGTGCGGGTCGCCGTAACGCGCATGGTAGCCTTCACCGACCACGACGCCGTCGCGAACGACAACAGCGCCGACCATTGGGTTCGGCGCTGTTTGACCCCAGCCTTGCTGGGCGAGGGCGAGCGCACGACGCATGTATTCTACGTCGCGCGCGTCGTCAGAATCCGAATCGAGCTCCGACCGATCCGTAGATTCTGGAATCGGCTGCTTGCTTGCCACTGAAGGTATTGTAAGTGTTGATTGTGCCGCCCGATACCTGTCCAATTTCGCCGGTGAGCTTCAAAAGCAGAAGGTTCATCGACGCATCGGCAAAGACATTCGTTCGGGTAAGATTTTGTGAGATGGATACGGGACCCGCGTTTGCGGCAGGGCTTGGCGGGACCGTACGTGCGGCGACGTGAGCACCGACGTCGGTCGACGCATCATACTTGTCCTGACCGAAGCCGGCAGCCAATCCAAAGAAAATCAAACTCTTGCTCGCGGTTACGCGCCAGGCCTTCGTCTTGAGGCTGAGGTTGTTCACGTACAGCGAGTCACTACCATTGGCGCCGGCGATGTTCAGAGTGGGCAAATCGCGGACGAGGTAGCTCACTGCAATCCCCGGAACCAGCAGTGACTCTTGCAGGATTCCCACGCGCGCGCCGTAACCGAGCTTGAGCGATCCGTTCGGGACCTTCACAGTCACACCACTGTTGTCGAACTCGGGCACGTAAGAGGCGCTGACCAATAGGTCCACGCCACCGACATTCGTGATCGCGAGTGGCAACCCCTTGAACACGCCGATCGCCAAATCAGCCGTTGGCATTGGCAGGACCTGGGTTTTCGTGTCGAACCGCGTGCTCACCGCCCCGTTGACAGAAGGCGTAACGTTCTGAACCTGGGGCAGGCTACCCTGCAACACGTTCACTCTCAGACCGACGGAAAAATGACCGAGGCCGCCGAGGTTCCCACCCTGACCAAGAGTAGGGTTGCCGCCGGCGATGCTCGTGCCGAGCTGGGGGGCCAGATATTGGAAGAGATCAATAGCTTTCTGACACGCATCCTGCGCGATCCGCTGCGCATTAGTCGTTGCTGGGCAACGCTGAGTATCTACCTGCGCCTGAACCGACGTAGCAGCCAAAGAAAGCGCCGCGAAAGAGATCAACGCACGAAGTTTCATCGATAATTCCTCAAGAAAGTATGACTGCGCCTGTGCCCGTTCGGAGCTTGCCGATCTGCCAACCTTTCACTCCCGCCGCTGCGGCCGCCGCCAACACGGATTTGACGTTTGACGGCGCGCAGACGACAACCATTCCTACACCCATGTTGAAAGTTCGGTACATCTCGGTGGTTTCCACCGATCCTGCTGTCATTAAGACCCCGTAAACACTCGGGACCCTCCAGCTGGAAACATCTACTAGCGCATCCAGCGTCGGCGGCAGCGCGCGATCGAGATTCTCCGGCAATCCGCCGCCCGTGATGTGGGCCATCGCGTGAATGCGATCGAGAACCGGCCTGAGCGCCGGCAAATAGGACCGGTGCTCAGCAAGCAGAACATCCGCAACCGCCCCGCCACCACCCGGAAACGAATCATTCATTCGCAGCTTGAGTCTTTCAGAAATGATCTTCCGTGCGAGCGAATAGCCGTTCGTATGCAACCCGGAACTTGGAAGTCCGATCAGCACGTCATCAGGTTCCACACGATGCGACCCGAGGAGATGATCTTCTTCCACATATCCGACGATGAACCCCGCCAAGTCGTAATCAGGCGGGGAGTACAAACCCGGCATTTCGGCTGTTTCTCCGCCTAATAGCGCGCAACTGTTCTCGCGGCAGCCCGCAGCGACGCCAGCGACGACCGCCTCGGCAACCGTTACGTCGAGCTTGCCGAACGCCAGATAGTCGAGGAAGAACAACGGCAGCGCACCTTGCACCAGGATGTCGTTGACGCAATGGTTGACGAGATCGCGCCCGATCGTGTCGTGACGCCCCGCCTCGATTGCGACTTTTATCTTGGTGCCAACGCCATCGGCGCTCGATACAAGGACCGGTTTGTCGAGACCAGGCGGGATGCGAAACATTCCCCCGAACCCGCCGAACCCTCCGACCACACCTTTGGTGAAGGTCGACTCCACGAGCGTCTTGATGCGATCTTTGGCAGCGTTGGAAGCGTCGATATCGACTCCGGCGCTTCCGTAGCGAAGCGCGTCGTCGCTCACGCTGGAATCTCCTCCTCGAATGCCACGAGCCGCCGCATGTCTCGCATGCGCTGATCGATCTCGGCGCGAGTCACGGTCATGAGGCGCTCGATCGAAAACTTTTCCACCGCAAACGAGCCCATCACCGACCCGTAGATAACCGCGCGCCGCATGTTCGCTTCGCTCAAGTCACCGGTCTTCGCCAGGTAGCCAATGAATCCGCCGGCAAAAGCATCTCCGGCGCCCGTTGGATCGAACACGTTCTCCAGTGGAAACGCCGGCGCGAAGAAGATCGACTTCTCGGTGAACATGAACGCGCCGTGTTCACCCTTTTTGATGATGACGTGTCGCGGGCCGCGCGCCATTATCCACTGCGCCGCCTGAACGAGATTCGCCTTTTCGGTGAGCTGACGTGCTTCCGCGTCGTTCAGAGTTACAAGATCCACTCGCTCGAGCAGCTCGAGAATATCGGGTCGCCGGCTCTGGATCCAGAAGTTCATCGTATCGCACGCGATCAGCTTCGGCTTTCTGACCTGACTCAGTACGTCGAGCTGCAATCGTGGGTCGATGTTGGCGAGAAACACGTAGGGTGAAGCGCGAAGCGTCTCAGGGATCTTTGGGCTGAAGCGCGAGAACACGCCGAGATGCGTTTCGAGGGTCTCGGCCGAATTCAGATCGTGGCGGTAGCGGCCACGCCAGCGAAAGGATTGGCCTTCAGCTCGCTCGAGGCCGCTGAAATCGACGCCGCGCTTCTTCAACGGCTCCAGTTTCTCGATTGGATAGTCAGACCCGACAACGCCGACAACGCTCACTTGTGTGAGATGACTGGCGGACGCGGAGAAAAAAGTCGCCGACCCGCCGAGGACATCGTCGGCTTTTCCGAAGGGCGTCTCCACCGAATCAAGCGCAACCGAGCCAACAACCAGTACAGACATTCGTGTCTATATCGTCAAAGTGAGTTACGCTTGGCGTGTCCAGGCGCTCGTGCCAGGCTGCTAATGGTAACTATGCCGGGCGACGCGGCAACTACATCCGCTCCGGCGAAGTGATGCCAAGGATTCGCATCCCGTTCCGGAGCACGATCTGCGCGCTCCTGGCGAGCGCCAATCGCGCCCGGGTTACGTCCTCGGCCTGCTCGAGAACGTGATGCTTGTGATACCAGAGGTGCGCCAGACGCGCAGTCTCGAGCAAATAGCTCGCAATGCGGTGTGGCTCCAACGTCTCGGCGGCAGACTCGACCAGCCCCGGAAAATCGAGGAGCGCCTTGATCAGCTCCCGCTCCTCGGGTTCCGTGAGCACGTCGAAGTTGACGCCTTCGACTGAAACCGACTCCGGATCGATCTCTCCGACGCGGAAGATTCCACACATGCGGGCGTGCGCCATCTGGATGTAGTAGACCGGATTCTCTTCGGATTGCGACGCGGCGAGATCGACGTTGAAGACGAGCTGCGAGTCACTCTTCCGCATCAGAAAGAAGTAACGCACTGCATCGCGCCCCACTTCGTTGACGAGATCTCGAACGGTTACGTAGCTCCCGGCCCGCTTGGAGATCTTTACCTCTTCACCGTGCTTCATCACCGTCACCATCTGATGGAGCACGTACTCCGGATAGTTCTCGGTCACGCCCATGTCGAGGGCCTGAAGTCCGGCGCGCACGCGTGTTACCGTGCTGTGATGATCGGCTCCCTGAACATCGATGGCGCGGTGGAATCCGCGTTTCCATTTGGTGACATGGTAGGCGACGTCGGGAAGGAAGTAGGTGTAAGTCCCGTCGCTTTTTCGCATCACCCGATCCTTATCGTCGCCGAACTCGGTGGTGCGAAGCCAGAGGGCGCCTTCGTGCTCGTAAGTCCTCCCAGACGCTACGAGGAGCCTCACCGTGTCGTCAACCATTCCTTCGGTGTACAGCGACGACTCGAGAAAATAGTGATCGAAGCGGACCCCAAAGGCCTGAAGATCCAGGTCCTGCTCCTTTCTCAGCTCTCGCACGGCGAATTCGCGCACCCCGAGTCCTTCGCTGTTCGCGTTATAGCGCTCGGCCAGCTCGCGGATGTATTCGCCGTGGTATCCGCCCTCCGGGATCTGAGCCGGCTCGCCGCGCAGCTCGTTGAGACGCGCTTCAACGCTTGCGGCAAGGTTGTCGATCTGGACACCTGCGTCATTGTAGTAGAATTCGCGGGTCACCTTCCACCCGGTGACTTCGAGGAGCGTCGCGATCGCATCGCCCAAAGCAGCCTGCCGCCCATGTCCGACGTGCAGTGGACCGGTCGGATTCGCGGAGACGAACTCCACGTTCACGACGTGCCCACCGCCGACTTTGTTGCGGCCGTAGTTCTCGTTCGCGGTAATGATGTCGCCGAGGCCGGATGCGATTCTGCCGGCATCGATCCAGAAGTTCATGAATCCCGGACCCGCGATCTCGACCTTCGAGACTCCCGCGCTCTCCAGCCTCATCGCGCCGCGCA
>DASWDV010000054.1:0-3468 GCA_036395075.1 Gemmatimonadaceae bacterium
CGCCGAGTGGATCCGCATCCAGGCGCCAGCGTGGAGTGACGGAACCTGTGCTACCTTCGCGGTCGTTGGCAGGAAAACCGGTGCGCTCGTGGGCGCGATGAGCCTCATGATCAAGCGCGAGCATCGCCGCGCCGAGCTGGGGTATTGGATCGCGCTTGATTGCTGGAACCTTGGCTATGCGACCGAGGCGAGCCAGCGGGTCATCGATTTCGGATTCGAGTTGCTCGGGCTCCACAGAATTGAAGCGCGCCACTTCATGCGCAATCCCGCGTCGGGTCGGGTCATGAAGAAGCTGGGAATGCAGCAGGAAGGCGTCGAGCGGGATTGGGCGATCAAGTGGAACCGCTTCGAGTCACTCGTCGTCTACTCGATTCTCGAGCCGGAATGGAGAGCGATTCGCGCTCGTCGCTAGAACTGTCGCCTGTCGCTCGTGCCAATAAATCCGCCCGCCAGTCGCAGCGGTTTGGGGCAGCTCCAATTACTGATCGAGCGGTGTAACACTGACCGCCGCCGTGCCATCTGACCGGTAATGCACGCTCACCGTCCACGGCTGGCAACAGACCTCGCAGTCCTCGACGTACTCCTGCGTCGGCCCACCGCCAGGATCGATCGTGATCGCGACCGTTTCGTTGCAGTACGGGCAGTAGACGCTGGCCTCCGTATCGGCGGTGCCGTCACCGAGTGGGAATTCATCGTCGAGGAGGTCTTCTTCGTCAGGAAGACGCATTGCAAGTATCCAGTTCTCTCGTGGCCATCAAGCCTCCGCTTCCCTATTTCGTGGGCGCGACAACGGTCTTGATGCCGACATCTGAATTCCAGATGCCACGGCTGACCAGCCAGCTCCCGTTTATCTGCTTTCGGAAAATGAGGATCAGCTTGCCCGTATCGTTCAATCGGGCGGCGGTGCCCGGCGGAGTCATCGAGAGATCGTAGGTCAATCGCGCATAGGCAAGGTCCCCGCTCGCCTCAAGCTCGACGAATTTCTCGCTGAACGTCGTCACTTTGCCAAAACGTGCGAAAAAGCTTTCAATCGCGGGTCGGCCTTCGACGATCGGGGCATTCGGCGGAAGAAGCATCCCGTTTTCCGCGTATTCGGAGGCGGCGGTAGCGAAATCGCCAGCCAGTACCGCCTTCGTGAAATTGTCGACTGCGAGGTGAATGGCTTCACGATCAGCGTTGGCGATCGGCGCGGGGGACCGCCGGCACCCTGACAAAGCGAGCCCACTGAGCGCACAAACTGCAACGGTCCGATGGATCAGCATTGGATCTCCGCGATGGACAATAGCTCAATACTATCACGGCCGAAGAGCGTCGCAATCAGCGTTACATTTCCGGCGATGAAGATCTACACGAAAACCGGGGACGCGGGCGACACCGGCCTCTTCGGCGGCGGCCGAGTCCCGAAGGACGACCCGCGAGTGGAAGCCTATGGCGATGTCGACGAGTTGAACGCCGTCATCGGGATGGCACGGGCCGTCGAGCCGCTGCCGCGCATCGACGAGATCCTCGTTCCGATGCAGCGCGACCTGTTCAGCATCGGCGCACTGCTTGCCACACCGGACCTCGAGAAAATGCACGGACATCTGAGCAAGGCGAACATCGACGAGCGCCGGATCAAGGAGCTCGAGGGCGCTATCGATCAGTGCGAGAAGGAGCTCGAGCCACTCAGGGCTTTCATCATCCCGGGCGGAAGTAGCAAGGGAGCCGTACTGCACGTCGCCCGAACCGTCTGCCGTCGGGCAGAGCGCCGCGTCGTTACCCTCCAGCGGAACGTCGAGATCCCATCCCTGGTCGTTGTTTATCTCAACCGGCTGTCTGACCTCCTCTTTATGCTCGCCCGGGTCGCGAATGTCATCACGGGCGCGGGTGAAGTAACCTGGTAGCGCCTTCGGGTTCGGAATCCGACCGGCCTTCGAACACACCCGGCGCCTCCGAACCGCCACGCGAAATCCGGTTGGCGCGGTATTCGATCCGGGTCGCGCCCGGACTTCTGTCCGACACGGGCTCGATCGTCCGGGAAGTCGTACCAGCCTATCGCTACGCCGTGATCACCGACTCAAACGTCGGTCCCAGGTACGCCGAAGCACTCCGCAGCCAGTTCGAGAAGGGGTCGGTCGACGTCCTGATGGTTCCGGCCGGGGAGGCCAACAAGACCCGTGATACCTGGGCTCGGCTCACCGACCAAATGCTCGCCAAAGGCTATGGTAGGGACTCGGCCGTTATTGCGCTCGGAGGCGGGGTGATCGGCGACCTGGCCGGGTTCGTTGCTGCCACTTTCATGCGTGGCGTTCCGGTGGTGCAGGTGCCCACCACTTTGGTGGCAATGGTGGATGCCTCGATTGGCGGAAAAACAGCGGTCGACACCTTCGCCGGGAAGAACCTGGTGGGGGTCTTTCACCAGCCCGCCGCGGTGGTCGTCGATCCGCAAGTCCTTGCCACGCTTCCAGTTAGGGAAATGCGTGCGGGACTTGCAGAGATTGTCAAGCATGGCGTAATCGCGGACGAGGCTTATCTTCGTGAGGTCGCCAGCAGTGCCCCGAATTTGCTGTCGGCACGGGCCGCGGCGAGTGACAGTATGCTCGCCGTCATCGTCCGTAGCATTGAGATCAAGGCCGACATTGTCTCACGTGATGAGCGGGAGGATGGCCTTCGAAAAACGCTGAATTTTGGCCATACCGTTGGCCACGCAGTCGAGTTGGTCAGCGGCTATTCCCTGCTCCATGGTGAGGCGGTCGCGATCGGGATGGCATTGGAGGGGAGGCTCGCCGAACAGATCGGCGTCGCCCAGCCCGGAACCGCGGCGGCGGTCGCGAGCGCATTGGAGGCGGCTGGACTGCCAACGGAGCTGCCGGCTGGCTTTGCCGGCAAAGCCGTTGTCGAGGCGATGAGGTCCGATAAGAAGGGACGGTCGGGGAAGATCAGGTTCGCTCTGCCGCTCCGGATTGGAGCTATGGCAGGGGCAGATACTGGATGGACTGTTTCAGTCAGTGACGACCAACTTCGGGAGGTCCTTGCATGAAAATCAGCAGAATCTCTCGTACCTTCGGACTACGGAGCGCTGATGACGGCTTTCGCCGACGCGGCGAAGTCGTGCGCACCATCGTCGCAGTATCCCTGGCTGTCGCCCTCATCGGAACCGGAGCGGTTGCTCTGCCTTCGCTGACGCCGGATGAAGCCGCGATGGAGATCCCGCCGGCAAAGGGCCCCCAGCTCGAGCCGGACGTGCTCGCCGACATTGAAAACGTCCACGAGGACGCCGGAATGCTCGCGACTCCGCTCCGCGAAACCGTTGCTGACATGGCGAAAGCGCTCCCTTCCGCCGCGGCAAAAGTCGCCAAGGCGACGAGCGCCGTTGCGAAGCCGATCGCCGACGTTGTCGAGACGATTCCCGGGAACATCGTCAGGGCAACCGCTCACGAAGCGATCAAGATGAAAAGAGGTCTTCTTCCGCTGATTCCGTCCAAGTTC
>DASWDV010000055.1:0-4284 GCA_036395075.1 Gemmatimonadaceae bacterium
AGTACGGAGGCGGCCTGTGCAACATCGTCGCGCCAACTAATGGCGGCCTCATGGCGATTCTTGCGGCGGCAGGAGTTCCGTACGGAAAATGGATTCGGTTTCTCGCCCCCATCTACGCCGGACTATTTTTGTTGGGGCTCGTCGCGGTCGGGATAGCGATTCTCATCCGCCTGTCGTAGCTCGGCAATTCATATATGTTGCTTGCAGTGTGGATTCCTGATCTATGAACCGAATCGCTTCGATCGCTTTTCTTTCCGCCCTCTGCGCCTGCTCCGGCGAGAAATCAAACACTCCGAGAGCGGAGGGGAAAAACAAGATCGCGATGATCAGAATCGACGACTCGTTCAGGGGAATCGCGGGCGAGCCATCGTCAAACTCGGCAGCCGGCTGCGATCCGCGGCTGTGGGATCACGTGTACAGCCCGAAAAGGCTGGAGCAGGTCTCGCCATGCCTGAGCGTCACGGGAGTCATCGATGAATCCAACGTCGACGATGACGGCGACCAGCATTTTCTGCTCAAGCTGGATCCCGGCCAGGACAGCCTGGTGAACAAGCGGAACGCAAAGAAGAAAAGCGGTGATCTCGTCCTCGAGATAGTCTGCGCCAATCCGACGACGATGAAGAAGGCGAAAGCGGCTTGCGCTGGCTACACGAATTCCATTGCGATCCCGCCCGTGGGCGCGCACGTCATGGTTACCGGCACCTATGTCATCGATTCGCACAACGGATGGGCGGAAATTCACCCTGTATCAAGCGTGAACCCCGTATCAGGCGTGAGACGCTTTTGAGACGAAGGCTGGCGATCTGCGTCCTCCTGGCCTGTGCGATGGCGGGTATCGGCAGTTCGCGAGCGCACGCACAAGGATATCCTTTCAGCCAGAGAGGCAGCGTCAGCCAGATGGTCGCCTACACCGAGATCTCGGTGTGGTACGGTCGTCCGGTTGCGCGCGGGCGCGCGCTGTTCGGCGCACTCGTTCCGTGGGACAGTGTCTGGCACCCGGGCGCGGACTCAGCAACGCGCGTCAGGTTCAGCCACGACGTGCTGCTCGAGGGGAAGCCACTGCGCGCCGGTGAGTATTCACTGTGGCTGATCCCACACGAGCACGCGCCGTGGACAGTGATTTTCAGCAGAGCGGCGCACGTATTTCATAAACCGTATCCCGGCGCGCGATTCGACGTGTTGAGGATCGACGTTACGCCCGAGCAGGTGTCAAACGTCGAGTCGTTCGCGATTTATTTCCCGATGGTGCTGCGTGACGAAGCGATAATGCGGCTGCATTGGGGCACGACAGCCGCACCGATACACATCAAGGCGCCCTTCACGCCAGCGAATTGATATGGCAGACGATACAGCCTTCGAGCGCACGCCGCAGACGTGACTCGGGCCGCGCTTACGAGCTGCTTATCTCCGCGACGATCCGCCAGTTCCCGCCGACATTCTTCCACACGTTCAGAAATGTCCCGCTCACCTTCACCGGCTTTCCATTCGGCCCATCCGATGTCTGGCTGAAGGTCCCGTAATCCCAGGCCATGGAGTGGTCATTGGAGAAATTGACGCCACCACTCTGGAAGGTGAGATCGCGTGGATTGCTCTTGACGGCCTGGTCATAAGACTTGCGCAAGTCGGACGTGCCTTTGACGGTTGTCTTTCCCAGCGACACCGCGTTCGGCTCGTAGTAAACCATCAGCGAATCGACATGCTTCGACACCAGTGCGCGCACGTACGCCGAGTCGGCGCCGAGGATCTGCGCGCGTGCGGCATCCGCGTCAAAGGATCCTGACGCGGTACTCGACGCCGAGGCGGAATCGGCGGTCGCCGGAGTGCTCTTGTTACACGCGGAGAAAAGGAGACTGCCAGCTGCGAGCAGATCGATCGCTGCGGTGTTTCGCATACTCCCTCCAGTAGTGGTGTCCAAGCCAAAACCTACGGTTGGCCGTCGGCGGGCGCCATTGATAGACACATCCTCCCACAAGATCCGCAAAGGGTTACGGGCGAGTAGAATCGGTCCCGATCAAGCGACTGAGATCGTGGAAGGTTATTCATGTTCCGCCACGGCCCGGGCGGTCCTTCGCACCGATTGCATTAACCCAAGCGTTGGGTTACCGTTCATTGCCGACCATCATCAGGTCAGGTGGCTTTGCGGTCCGTATTCTCCTGCCACCGCGCGAGCATGGCCCTCCTCACGTCCACGTGGTGAAGGGCGGTGCGGAGATAGTCGTCAGATGGCAATTTGGAGGGCGGCGCATGGCGAATAAGATCCTCACGCGACAACAAATTCTCGCACAGATCCGCGTCGCCAAACAGCGGGTCAGACGACTTCGTGCGACTGAGGCAAGAGCGAAGAGCGCGAGATTTGACCGGTCCGCACGCATGCTCGCCATCGAGCTCACCAACGGTTCGAGTTTCCGGCTCCCTATTAAACTGATTCCGTGGCTGCGCAATGTTCCGGCGAATCAATTGGCCACCGTGGAAGTGAGCCCTTCAGGAGAAGGTCTTCACTGGGAGTTCCTGGATCTTGATTTGAGCGTGCCAGGGTTGCTGCAGGAGATATTCGGGACCGCGAGTTGGATGCGACAGCTCGCAAGACACGGCGGGCGGTCACGGTCTCCAGCCAAGGCCAGTGCGGCGCGGAGTAACGGCGCAAAGGGTGGTCGCCCACGGGGCTCTTCGAAAGGAGGGCGCAGGAATCGAGTCGCGGCCTGAAAGTGGCACTATCCAGGTCGCTTTCACGACCCATGGAGACGACCCAAATGGCAACGCCTATGCTTGCTAACCGTCCACTAATGAACCGAATAGCCGCAAGCGGTGGTCGCATCTTCCTTTGCGCGCTGGTGGTGATCGTCGTCGCATCATGTGGACGCACGTCTGCCGCACCCAAAGCATGCCTCCAGTTTTCCTCTGATCTGATGCCGGATCTCGCGCGCGGACTGATCAGAAAAGATTTCAGGATTGCAAATGCCTGGGCGGTGAAGTCCGATCAAGTGATCGATTCCAGTGGCGTAAAATATCCCGCCTACTTCCTCTCGGCGGACATCGTCGCACCCAGTGGTGAAGCGGTCGTTGGTACCTGGGCCACCACGGCAATCACCAGCCCCGGGCTGATCTACTCGGTTTCGCCCCAGGCGAAGAAGTACACGAGCTGGGCGCAGGTGGGAGACTCTTCGACAGCCCGAATCAATATGGAGAGTGCAGGCGCCAAGGAGTCCATCAGTTGTGTGCTCGACGGTCGCGCAAGGTCGCCGCAGGCAGGCGTCTCACCAAAAGCCACGACGCCGTAGTCCCCGCTACGATGGCCGTTCTGGGGCAGTAGAATTTGGGCACGCGATCTCCGACGGATCCGAGATCATGTTCCGATAGTTATCCGTCGACACTTCTGTGCCGGCCGCCTCGAAGTACTTGTTCCAGAAATCGCGAATCGCCGCGCCACGCGCGCTGCTCACATCCGCGCCCGCTACGACGACACAGACGCCGCGCAACTGTGGAATGCGCTTCGCCGCGGCTAACCCACGAATCCATGCTGTTCGCGGAATGTCCTCCTGGCTCGTCATGCGCACGTCGGGAGTCTCGTTCATCATGTCCGAGAGCAGCAACAGCGTAGTCGCGCGGTTTCTCGACGCCTTTGCGTAATCGGCGGCGCGGGTGAGCGTGCCGAAGATGTCCGTCGCGTGAATCTCCTTCGTGCGCGCGGAGTCGAACAGAATGGATGTCTGCATTCGCGCTACCGCCCTGAAATCATCGAGACGCCGGCGTTCGGATCCGGTCAGCTCTCCTGCTTTCCGCGGAGCGCGAATGCTGTCGGTCCATTGTCTCGCTGGCAGTCGGCCGCCCTGGTATACCTCGATGAGCGTGAGGTGATCGCCGGCTTGCAAGCGATCGATAAGCGCGTCGAGAAGCTGCTTCGATTCGTCCAGCTCGGTTTTCGTCCTGCTTCCCGAGATGTCGATTCCCACAATCCAGGAATGTCCCTGGCTCGGAGACTCGCCCCCGACGGCATCTCCGCCGCAACCAGTAGCGATGAGCGCCAATGCTATTAAGACATACGACAGCCTCATGATTCTCTCGTTACGTGGTCGACGGTGCGCCGGTCGGGATCGCGTAGGCGGCGACGCGCGCGAATTCCGCTTCGACCTGACTCAGATCCTGAAGGAGTCGATCGAGCTCGGTCGGCCTACGCAGCTCCTCGTTCTCGTCGAGCTCGGGAAACACGATTCTGCTGGGCTGCGCGAACGCGACGACATTCGCGGTGTCGAGACCGCGCACTCGGGCGTTCTCGCCTCGGAACTG
>DASWDV010000056.1:0-5373 GCA_036395075.1 Gemmatimonadaceae bacterium
AGATCTCGCTCACCGGACTGAGCGAGCGCCCGACGGCCGGGCGGAATTGCCACTGTCGCTGCCTGACATCGTAGAAGCGTCCGCGCAGATCCGGCACGTCGTTCCCGAAGCCGTGGAATTGAACTACTTCGAACTGCGACATGCTCGCGCTGACCGGAATGTGCGTGTCGGACTCCTCGAATCGCTTGTCCAGCGCGGTACGAACCCGGAAGCGATTGCTCGCCGCGGAATACGCGAGGTCAGCTTCGGTCATGCTCGCGTACGGCACGGAACGAAATCCGTAGCGATACCTTGCAACTCCGACGACCGGATAAATGCCGAGCCCTCGCTGGGAATGAACGCCGACAACCGGACGCATCGCGCCGCCGCGATCCTTCTGCGGCGGTATCAGCTTTCCGTACGCGCGCAGCCACGGGCGTCGGTTGAAGGAATGATTAAAGGCGTTGTCGAGATTGATTTTCTCGTCCACGGTGTCCCGCGCATACTTGACGTTCTCGACCGTTCCAGCGTCGTAGAATCGCGTTGGATTTCTTCTCCCAGCGACGGTAGAAAGATCCGTAAACGTGTTCGACCCGTTTCCGCCGATGATCCGCACCGGAATGCTCCGTTGTACCGTGCCCTCGACAGTCGCGCGGTCGTTTCCCCCGTGCAGATAGATGCGGATCTCTTTTGTCTCTGCCGAGATGAAACGGCGAGAGAAATAGGGAGCGCTGTCGCCGGACTGAATTCGAACATCGACGACGCCATCGGCGGAGCGAACAACGCTCGCCTGATCGTCGGCGTCAGTTCCATGTATGTCCGTAACTGTCCATAACTCGCCGTAGTACTTGTCGGCCGCACCACGGAGCGCGTTACGGCGCGCCTTGAGCTTGGCGGCAACGGCGCGCGAGCTGTTCGCATATTCCGGCGGCATCGCTCGAACCGCGTCGTCGATGACCGGATCGGTAATTTTTTGGGATAGGCTGATGGCGACTGAATCCCAAACCGACTTGTCCAGACTGGCGAGCATCCTCCGGTCGAACTCGTCGGCATTGGCAAACACCGCAGTGGGATCGGGATAGGTGGCGCGGAAGGTGATGAGATTCGGCAGTGCCCTGCGCGCGATGTTCATCAGCAGGCCATCGTAGGAGACGAAAACCTTGTCTCGATCGCGCGGGATGGGTTCCCACGGCGCAGCCTCCTTCTTGTTGAATCGCGCCCATTTCCATTGATCGGGGTGTCGGTCGTTATCGCCCAGCAGCAGATCGATCTCGCGCGCGGCCAGCAGCTGTCGCACATCGACCGCCGTTCCCGGATCGGTATTGATTCGGGCGAGCAGCGTGTCGCTATCGATGATTTTCTCGGCGCCGGCGAACGCGCGACCCTCCTTCGGTACGCTCGGATACTCTTCAACCATTCCGAGAATGTTGGCAAAATCCTTTCTGAACTCGCCGAGGAGCGGGTCGTCCGGCATGAAGTACAGTTTCGGGGTTGCATGCAGCAGGCCCTCCGCCTCGATCATCGGAGCAGCCGCAATTGCGCCCGTGGGATGCGATGCGCTCCCCTCGTCGCGGACGATGTACCAGATCACTGTGTGCCGATATTGATCGCTGAGGATGAGATTTGTCTTCCGCACCTGCCGGAAGACGTATTCGAAGCTGTCGGGCGCAATAAGGCGCAGCGATTTAGCCTGCGCCCCGCCGCCTTCCTTCACCGGTTTAAGACCGCCGTGGAATGTCTTCAGGTCGAGGATCGGAACCTTTATGGGGGTCGTCCAGGCGTCGCGATAGTTGTCACCGAGCAGAGCGCGATGAAGATGTCCGGCTTTGTAGATGTCGCCCGCGATCACGACAATGCTATCCGGACCAACTTTCCTCACGACCGTGGTTTGCGCGCCAATGTCTGGACTCGGACAGATCAGGATTATCGCTCCGATGCCGAGTGCCAGCTGAATCCGTGAGCAGAACATTTTGCTATCGAGCCGTCTTGGATGGTTCATCTGAGTGCCAGCGGTAGAGCGTGATGTCCGCGGGGCGGTGCGTCGCCTCGTCGCTCACGATGAGGATGCTGTCTCGCGTAATGGTCACGCCTTCCGCCTGATCGTGGCCCGGCGGAAGAGGCTCGGACCGCACCACCTCACCCTGCGGCGTAATTACCGCCAGCGCCTTTTCCTTCGATGCGATCAATACGTAGTTCCCGGTGAGCGGGTCGATCGTGATGTCGGACGGACGAAACGTTGGCCACTTGTTGGCGCCGATTACTTCTTTCATCGGTATCGTGATCATTGACGGCGTCGTGGCGTCGGTAACCGGCAGAGTCAGACGGTAAATCACGAGCTCATGACGCAGGTTTTTGTCTGCGACCTTCTTGCAGACGAGAACGAGTCTCGTGCTGTCCGGCTCGTAGGTCATGCTCTCGAATTGGCATTCGTGTCCCAAATGCGTGTCGTACCTCGTGTATGGCGCTTCCTGCCCATCGGCCGCTTCCTTGAACCGATACAGCTTCCCGTTGCTCTCGAGCAGATAGATGTCTGTTCCTACAGTTGTGATCGCCTCGAAATCACCCTTCGGGTCGCCACTCAGCATGAACCGCTTCAACATCACGCCGGTTCTTGGATCGATCTCGTATACCCTTCCGACATTATCGTCGTGGGCGAGCAGCGTTCCCCGGGCGGTGAGTGTGAGACCTGAAATCTCACGGAGCTCGGGCGGGACGATCCACATCGCGAGCGGTGGGGTCGTGGCAGGGTTGGCATCGGCGATCGCGACCCGGTGAGCGAGTTCCTGATTTCGCGCTGTCACTACGGCGCGCAACTGCGCGGCCTTCGCCTCTGGCGCCTGACGACAGGCCGCGACCCCGGAGACGAGACTCAGGAGCAATGTGATGGCGCGCCGATTCATCATCCTTTTGTGGCGCTCTTTTCGTCGAGTGCTTCGCCGGTTTCCAGATTTGCCGTGTCGATTAGTCCGTCGGCGTTCTGATGGATTGCGGTGAGCAGGTCGTCGCGCGGCACTGACTTCTTTAGCCGGGTCAGGTAGTAGATCTCGGAAGGCTTGCCGGTGTTCGTCACGACCTCGTCCAGATCCCAGCGTTTTGTCTTTTTTGCCAGAACTTTCTCCACAAGCGACTGGGCAGCCGGCACGTCGTTGCTCGTGAC
Source organism: Gemmatimonadaceae bacterium (assembly GCA_036395075.1). Lineage (GTDB taxonomy): Bacteria > Gemmatimonadota > Gemmatimonadetes > Gemmatimonadales > Gemmatimonadaceae > UBA4720. Next base: position 3,137 of record DASWDV010000056.1, read on the forward strand.
CGTGAGAACCGAGTCGAAGCGCGGCTTCTTTTTCTTCTTTCCGAGGACGTTGCGCACCCGCTTGAAGCGGTCGGCCAGCTCTTCGGCCTTCTCGGGAGTGAGCGATAGCACCAGGTCCCGATCCGGGATCTCCTGCTCGCCGGTCGCACTCGCGAGAGTGTTCAAAGGACCGCTCCACTGCGACGCGGCGGTCGGAGTCAGAACGTTGCGACCGTAGTCGTAACGCCAGGTGAAAAGAAGAACAAAGTTGAAGACGATGGAGATCAGCGCCCCCACGGCGAGAGACTGGACGCCGGCCGAAAACCCAACGACGATGCCGAGGAAGATGTAGACGAGGTCTCGGGTGTCGCGGAGCGTCGTACGGAATCGCACCGCCGCCATCACTCCGGCGAGGCTGAAAGCGAGCGCAAGGCTGTTCTGCACTATGAACACAATCCCGGCGACCACGAGTGGCAGGATGATCAGCGTCTGCACGATCGACTGGTTGTGGCCGGGTACGGGCCGCGCGGACATGTACACCCACGTCACCGGGAGCATCAGAGCAAGCGTCCCGATAAGAATGAACAGCGTGGTTGCCGCGAGATCGCCGAGCGTTCCCGGTCCGAAGCCGATGACGGAGGCGCTCCCCTCATTGAGGGCGTCTGTGAGCACCGTCGGACCCTGCGCTACATCGGCGAGACCTTTCGCCGCAACCCGCTGCAGGGCACTCGGGAAGAAATACGCGATCAGAAGAACGATTATCGCGAGGACGCCGTAGTACGCCAGCAGGCGCCGCGACGGGCGGTCAGACTTCAGAGTTATGACGTCGATAAGGCTCTTGAGGACTGGCATGGTCGACCTCAAGTGCAAATTGGGCGCCCATTTCGGCCGCTCATAGGGTGCGGCTTGAGTCTCGCCGCGCAACTGGCGAATTTACAAGGCTATGCCGGAAGAATCCCTGATCGTCCGCGGTGCCCGCGAGCACAACCTCCGTAATATCGACGTCACGATCCCGCGGGACCGCCTGACCGTCATCACCGGCCTCTCGGGCTCGGGCAAGTCCTCGCTCGCTTTCGACACCATTTACGCCGAGGGACAGCGCCGGTACGTGGAGTCGCTCTCGGCGTATGCACGGCAGTTCCTCGGGCTCATGGAAAAGCCGGACGTCGACTCGATCGAGGGGCTCTCACCGGCGATTTCCATCGAGCAGAAGAGCGCAGGCCATAACCCGCGTTCAACCGTTGGGACGGTTACAGAGATCTACGACTACCTGCGACTTCTCTACGCCCGCGCCGGAACCCCGCACTGCCCGAATTGCGGCCGGCCCGTCGAGCGGCAGAGCTCGGGGCAGATCGCCGACGCCATCCTCGTCTGGCCGGAAGGCAGCAAGATCGAGATCCTGGCGCCCCTCGTGCGCGGGCGCAAAGGCGAGTTCCGTGAGCTGTTCGATGCCGCTCGCAAACAGGGTTTCGTTCGCGCGATCGTGGACGGCGAGCTCGTCGAGGTCGCTAACCCACCGAAGCTCAATCGGCGGATGAACCATACAATCTCGGTTGTCGTCGACCGGCTAGTCGTGCGCGCCGAAGACCGAGGCCGCCTCAACGACTCGCTGGAGACCGCGCTCAAGCTCGCGGAAGGACTCGTCGAAGTTCAGCGCGCCGACGATCGGAGCATCCACCTCTTCTCCGAGAAATACGGCTGCCCCGAGTGCGGCATCTCGCTGCCCGAGCTCGAGCCGCGACACTTTTCCTTCAACTCCCCCTTCGGCGCCTGCCCTGCCTGTGGCGGACTCGGTTCCCGCCGCGAAGTGAGCGAAGAGCTCATACTCGGCGATCCGAGCATCAGCATCCTCGAGGGCGTCGTGCTGCCATGGGGAGAGCCCGATGGGTACCTCAAGAAGGTCATTCTCCCTGGGCTTGCGAAGCAGTTCGGATTCAATCTGAACTCGCCCTGGGGACAGCTCAGCGAAGAAGTTCGCGAGAAGCTTCTCTATGGTACAGCCGGCAAGGGCGGCCGGCGCGTCGACACCTCGGGCGCCCACTGGGAAGGAATTATTTCCAACATCCAGCGCCGCTACGATGAGACTGAATCCGATTCAGTCCGTCTCGAGCTGGAGGAATTCATGCAGGCGCGCGCGTGCACGACCTGCGGTGGACGCAGGCTGAAGCCGGAATCGCTCGCTGTAACGCTCGCCGGGCGGAATATCGGCGATGTGGTGCAATTGTCCATCACTGAGGCGCAAAGCTTTTTCGAGAGTG
>DASWDV010000057.1:0-8685 GCA_036395075.1 Gemmatimonadaceae bacterium
GGCTGTTGACCCGCCTCCGGCTGCGCTCCGGCCTGCCCTTGCTGCTGATAGAACGCCTGGCCGGCTTCGCTGAACACCTTCGTCAACTCTTCCTGTGCCGCGCGAATCTCGTTCATGTCGTCGCCGCGAAGCGCCTTGCGAGCTCTCTCGACCGCTGCATCGACCTTCGCCTTGGTGTCGGGTGAGACTTTGTCGCCCCACTCCTTCACGTTCTTCTCGACTTCGTAGGTCATCGAGTCGAGGCGGTTGCGCGCATCGATTGCTTCGCGCGCTTTCTTGTCCTCAGCGGCATTTTTTTCGGCGTCCTTGACCATGCGATCGATTTCCGCGTCGGAGAGTCCGCTCGAAGCCTCGATGCGGATCTTCTGCTCCTTGCCCGTGGCCTTGTCCTTCGCGGTCACGTGCAGAATTCCGTTGGCGTCGATGTCGAAGGTCACTTCGACCTGCGGCATGCCGCGCGGTGCGGGCGGAATTCCGGTGAGCTGGAATTTTCCGATGGTCTTGTTGTACGTCGCGAGCTCGCGCTCGCCCTGAAGAACGTGAATCTCGACCGTCGTCTGGTTGTCGTCAGCCGTCGAGAAGGTCTCGCTCTTCTTGGTCGGAATCGTGGTGTTACGCGGAATGAGCACCGTGGTGACACCGCCCAGCGTCTCGATACCGAGCGACAGCGGCGTGACGTCGAGCAGCAGAACGTCTTTCTGCTCGCCGGTAAGAACCGCGCCCTGAACCGCTGCACCGATGGCGACCACTTCGTCCGGATTGACACCCTTGTTCGGCTCCTTGCCGAAGAACTTGCGTACGATCTCCTGAATTTTCGGAATTCGGGTGGAGCCGCCGACAAGAAGTACCTCGTCGATTTCGTTCGGCTTGATGCCGGCGTCCTTGAGAGCCTGCTCCATCGGAGGAATCGTGCGCTGGATCAGATCGTCAACGAGCTGTTCGAACTTCGCTCTGGTGAGCGTATAGTTGAGATGCTTCGGTCCGCTCTGATCGGCAGTGATGAAGGGAAGATTGATGTCAGTGGATTGAGTGGTGCTCAATTCCATCTTCGCCTTCTCGCCGGCTTCCTTGAGGCGCTGCAGTGCCATCGGATCCTTGGAGAGATCGATCGCCTGATCGCGCTTGAATTCGCTGACGAGCCAATCGATGACGCGCTGGTCGAAGTCGTCACCGCCAAGATGGGTGTCACCGTTGGTCGATTTCACCTCGAACTGACGCGATCCTTCCACGTCGTACAGCTCGAGAACCGAGATGTCGTAGGTTCCACCGCCCAGATCGAAGACCGCGACTTTCTCGTCCTTCTTCTTGTCGAGACCGTACGCCAGCGCGGCCGCGGTGGGCTCGTTGATGATGCGTAGGACATCGAGTCCAGCGATTTTGCCGGCGTCTTTCGTCGCCTGGCGCTGGGAATCGTTGAAGTATGCGGGCACCGTGATGACCGCCTTTTCGACCTTGTATCCGAGGTAGTCTTCAGCAGTCTGCTTCATTTTCTGGAGGATCATCGCGGAGATCTCTGGGGGCGAGTAGCGTTTGCCCTGGACTTCTACCATCGCGACGTCGTTCGATCCGGAGACCACCTTGTAGGGAACGCGCTTGGTCTCTTCCGTCACTTCAGACATCTTCCGGCCCATGAACCGCTTGATCGAGAAAACGGTGTTCTGGGGATTGGTCACTGCCTGTCTCTTGGCGATCTGACCAACGAGTCGCTCCCCGTCCTTGGTGAAGCCCACGACGGAGGGCGTAGTACGTCCACCCTCGGCGTTGGGGATAACGACGGGGTCTCCCCCTTCCATCACCGCCACTACCGAGTTGGTGGTGCCGAGGTCGATGCCGATAACTTTTTCAGCCATTCTCATTTCTCCTGGGGAGCGAAAACGCTCCTGGATTCAAGTTCTTGCAGTATTTGCGTCCTTCTCAGAGGCAAGCACGGGGCCGGGAATCTCTGCCATATCGGCGGAGTTCTACCCGTTACGAGACTGCTGAGCGTGCCCAAGTTGCCGCTGAAGACAATCCTTGCCATCTTGGCGCTCCGAGCACGCGACGTCCGAATAATCCTGAGCTCCCTACCGACAACGAAGTGATCCCACTCAGCGATGAGCTTCCCACGGTTCGCACGCCGTGGATGACCTACCTCATTCTGGCTGCGATGCTCCTGACGTGGATTTTCGTTCAGGGCGCCGGGTTTGATCAGCAGGCGCTCGCGGCCAGCGTTTGCAATCTCGGAATGGTTCCCGGAGAGCTGACGCACATGGCGCCGATCGGCCGAGCCGTCCCGCTCGGGCGTGGTATGTCGTGCGTCGTCGATAACGATCCCATCAACATCTTCACCCCGCTTATTTCGATGTTCCTGCACGGAGGCTGGGGACACATTCTCGGTAACGCGCTGTTCTTCTGGGTGTTCGGCAACAACATTGAAGACAGCCTTGGTCATTTCCGCTTCCTGGCCTTCTATCTCATCTGCGGTCTAGCGGCCGCTTTCGCACACATCCTCGCGCAGCCTGCATCTCCGCTTCCGACGGTGGGGGCGTCTGGTGCGATCTCGGGAATCCTTGGCGCGTATCTCGTTCTCTACCCGAGGGTGCGTGTCAGAATGCTTTTTTTCTTCATCATCTTCTTCAAGGTGATTCCAATCCCGGCGTGGATGGTTCTCATCTGGTGGTTCTTCTGGCAGCTCGTAGCAGCGCTGCCGGAGATGAAAAACGGCGCCGATTTGACCGGCGGAGTCGCGGTGTGGGCGCATTTGGGAGGATTTGTTACAGGGGTGCTACTGGTAAAAATCTTCGAGAATCGCAGCTTAGTAGTCCGGCGAACGGCAGCCGTGTAGACGCGACCGAATATTCCCCAAAGTATGTCAGATCCGAAGCTTTTCCTGAACCGCGAGCTTAGCTGGCTTGCATTCAACAGCAGAGTGCTACACGAAGCGATCGACGAGAGAAATCCTCTCCTCGAGCGCCTGAAGTTTCTCGCGATCTTCAATACCAACCTCGACGAATTCTACATGGTGCGGGTGGCGGGATTGCGCCGGCAGGTTGCCGCCGGCGTTCATCATCTTCCACCTGACGGAATGTCGCCGTCGGAGCAGCTCGCGGCGATCACCGCACAGGTGAGCGAGCTGATGCGAATACAGCGCGCTCTCTTGTATGACACGCTTTTGCCAGCGCTCGCGCAGCAGGGGATAAAGCTCGTGACCATCGACGACCTTACGGCCGCGGAATGGCAGACCGTCGATGCGTTTTTCGAGGCGCAGGTCTTTCCGGTACTCACCCCGCTCGCCGTCGATCCCGGACATCCATTTCCATACATCTCGAATCTGTCGCTGTCCCTGGCCGTGCAGATCCATGATCCAGAGACGAAGGCGGTGCGATTCGCGCGCGTGAAAGTACCGAAGAGTCTGCCGCGATGGATTCCGTTCGGCCGTGGCAACACGTTCATTCCGCTGGAACAGGTCATCGGCGCAAACCTTGGCGCTCTGTTTCCAGGAATGGACATTCAGGGCTTCAACACGTTCCGCGTCACGAGATACTCGGATCTCGATCTCTCTCATTCCGAGGACGACGACAATCTCCTTCAACTGATCGAGGAGCAGGTTTTCCAGAGACGGTTCGCGGAAGTGGTGAGAATCGAAGTTGAAAGCGGGATGCCGGAGCCGTTGCGCGCGCTTCTGATGGAGGAGCTGCGTGAAGACCAGCCCGAGGAGATGCGGGCGTCCGCGGATCCGGAGCTCGTCGAAACCGGACCGCTGCTCGACCTGGGCGATCTCATGGCTCTCGCGTTGCTCGAAGTGAGCGAGCTTCGCGATCCACCGTTTGTTCCTGCTACGCCGCCGGAGCTCAAGGATCCAGCGCGCAGCATTTTCGACGTGTTGAAAGAAAAGGACGTGCTGGTTCATCATCCATTCGACTCGTTCACCGCGTCGGTTGAGCAGTTTCTGATTGCGGCGGCGACCGACGAGAACGTCCTCGCGATCAAAATGACTTTGTACCGCACATCGGGCGACACCGCAGTCGTGCGCGCGCTCACCGAAGCCGCGCAACGTGGAAAACAGGTTGCGGTTCTGATCGAGCTTCAGGCGCGCTTCGATGAAGCGAACAACATCACCTGGGCGCGAACGCTGGAGGACTACGGTGTTCACGTCGCCTACGGGCTTGCCGGTTTGAAGACGCACGCGAAGACGGCGCTCGTGGTGAGGCGCGAAGTCGATGGAATCAAACGCTACGCACACATCGGCTCGGGGAACTACAACTCCAAGACAGCCCGCGTCTACACTGACATCGGGCTGCTGACGAGCAGCCCATCGATCGGCGCCGATCTCACCGATCTGTTCAACGCGCTGACCGGATTCTCGAGGCAGCGGTTGTACCGGAAGCTTCTGGTCGCCCCCGCCAACATGCGGTTCCGCTTCCTGGAGATGATCGAGCGCGAAGCCGCAAATGCTCGCGACGGAAAGCCGTCGAGGATAATCGCGAAGATGAACGCGCTCGTAGACGCGGAGGTGATCGAGGCGCTCTACGCGGCATCTCAAGCCGGAGTTGAAATCGATCTGATCGTGCGCGGCATCTGCTGTCTGCGGCCTGGGGTGACAGGCGTCAGCGAGCGCATCAGGGTCGTCAGCATCGTCGGCCGGTTTCTCGAACACTCGCGGTTGTTCTACTTCGCGAATGACGGGGACGAGCAATTCTATTTTGGCTCGCCGGACTGGATGCCGCGCAACTTTGATCGCAGGGTCGAAGCGGTGGCACCCGTCGACGACACCACTCTCTATCCCAGACTCCACTCTCTACTCGCAACGTGTCTAGCGGACAACCGTCAGGCCTGGGATCTGGCGGCGGATGGGACTTACCAACAGCGAGCTCCAAATGGCGCGCCAGAGAGAGCGACCCATCGGTTGTTATTGCTCGATTCATGGGGCATGGTCGCGCCGCCGGACGCAAAAACTGGAGCCGACATAGCCCACACGGGCGATTCTCAAAAGTCGCTCCCAGTACCCATTACCTAGGCAGGAGTTGGTAGCTCCAATCTCGGTGTCGGGCTAGATTCCCCGCGAGGAAGACCTCGAAGAGAGTCGAGTCATCAGAACCACACCGGAGATCGAGCTTTGCGGATCCTGCCTCGCGACGAAAAGTTCTACGACCTGTTCACGGAGCTCGCGGTGAGGCTCTCGTCCTCGGCGACGTTGCTCCACGAGATGTTCATGACCCCTCAGGAGCTGCAAGCCAAGGTCTCCGCGATCAAGGATCTCGAGCACGAAGCCGACAATCTCACGCACGACATCATCGATCGAATCGATCGGACATTCGTCACGCCGTTCGACCGCGAAGACATCCATGCCCTGGCCCAGGAGCTGGACGACGTCATCGACCTGATCGACGGTACCGCGCGCCGGGCGACGATTTTTCGGATCCAGGCCACCCGACCCGCGGCAGTCGTGCTCGCCGAGGTGCTCGCGAGAGCGGCGGCGTCTGTAGAGGAAGGGGTGCGCGACATGAAAAGCTCCAAGCACGTCTACGCGATCAGCGAAAAACTCAAGACGCTGGAAGAGGAAGGCGACTCGGTCTACCACGATGCCATGGAAGCGCTCTTCGCCGAAGGCGGTGATGCTCTCGAAGTGATCAAGTGGAAGGACCTCTACGACAAGCTCGAAGACGCGCTCGACCAGTGTGAGGACGTCGGCAACGTGCTCCAGACGATCGCGCTGAAAAACGCGTAGTGGTTTACTACGTCGCGGCGATCGTTCTGATCGCGTTCATATTCGACTTCATCAACGGCTTCCACGATTCGGCGAATTCCATCGCCACGATCGTAGGAACGCGCGTGCTGAGCCCGTTTGCGGCGGTGGTCTGGGCGGGCTTCTTCAACTTCACGGCTGCGTTCACTGCCGGTGAGCTGGTCGCGAAGGCGATTCAGAAAGGGATCATCCGGACGGACATCGTCACGCCGAACGTCATTCTCGCCGGTTTGCTCGGCGCGATCACATGGAACCTGATTACCTGGTTCTACGGGATTCCGTCGAGCTCCTCCCACGCTCTCATCGGCGGTTACGCGGGCGCGGGTGTCGCCAAAGCAGGATGGAGCGCAATCACATGGGGCGTGAAGTGGATTCAGACGCTGTCGTTCATCGTTGTCTCTCCGCTCGTCGGAATGCTTGCCGGGTTCATCCTGATGGTGGCCGTATACTGGATCTTCCAGAAAATGGCGCCGGCGCGCGTCGATCGTTTCTTTCGCGGTATGCAGCTGCTTAGCTCGGCGCTGCTGTCGCACGCGCACGGCTCGAATGACGCGCAGAAAACGATGGGAATCATCGTCGGGCTTCTGGTTTCAGTGAAGCCGCTGATGGCTGCGCAGACCGGGTTCTTCCGCCATCTATACGTCGCCGACGAAGGTATTCCGCTCTGGGTCAAACTCGGTGCCTATACCGCTATTTCACTCGGCACGCTTTTCGGCGGATGGCGTATCGTCCATACGATGGGCTCGCGGATCACTCGTTTGCGTCCCGTCAGCGGATTTGCGGCCGAAACCGGAGGGGCGCTCGCGATCAGCCTGGCGACACACTACGGAATTCCGGTAAGCACTACCCACACGATCGCCGGGTCCATCATGGGCGCCGGCGCAACCTATCGCTTCTCGGCCGTCCGCTGGGGGATTGCGCGAAGGATCGTCTGGGCCTGGATCATCACAATTCCGGCCTCAGCGGCAGTCGCAGCGCTCAGTTATTGGGCACTGTCTGTAGCCGGGCTGCGCTGACGTGCTCTTCTTCGCGGTGGTGCTTGATCTGCTTTCCCTCCGCCAGGTAGACGGCGTCTTCGCCGATATTGGTCGCGAGGTCGGCGATTCGTTCGAGATTTCTCCCGACAAGTAGCAGCTCGAGTGATGGCGTGATGGTTTTGGCATCCGCCATCATGTGAGTGAGAAGCACGCGGAACACGGAATCGTGCAGCGAGTCGACGACGTCGTCGTCTCTGCACACCTGTCGGCCGAGTGCGCCATCAGCGCGGATAAACGCGTCAAGCGAGTCGCCCAGCATCTTGCGCGCCCGCCTTGCCATGACTTCGATCTCGGGCACCCGGATGCTGACCTTCGGCTTCTCCGCCAGTCGCAGCGCGGATTCGGCGATGTTCACGGCGTGGTCGCCGACGCGCTCGAGGTCGTTTGAGACTTTGATCGCGCCGATGATGAAGCGAAGGTCGCGCGCCATCGGCTGTTGCAATGCCAGCAGCTCCACGGCAGCCTGCTCCACTTCCATTTCCAGTCTGTTGAGATCCACGTCACCATCGATGACGAGGTTTGCCTTCTCGCGGTCGCGATTCATGAGCGCTTCGACGGCGAGATCTGTACGCTCTTCGGCCTTCGACGACATGCCGAGCAGCTTTTCCTTGAGCGAAGTGAGCTGATCGTGAAAGTGCCGAAAGACGGCGGGGCTCGAGTCAGCTGTCATCCAAATCTCCCAGTGATGTATGCATCGGTACGGTCCTCGCGCGGGCTCGTGAAGAGCTGCTCGGTTTGTCCGAACTCTACCAGCTCGCCCATGAAAAAGAATGCGGTGTATTCGGACGCTCTTGCCGCCTGTTGCAGGTTGTGCGTCACGATGACGATCGTCAACTCCCGTTTGAGCTCGTAGACGAGCTCCTCGATCCGCTGAGTCGAACTAGGGTCGAGCGCGCTCGCGGGTTCGTCGAGAAGGAGAACTTCGGGTTGGTTCGCCAGCGCGCGGGCGATGCAAACGCGCTGTTGTTGTCCGCCCGAGAGTCCAAGCGCCGTCGTGCGCAGCCTGTCCTTCACTTCATCCCAGATGGCCGCGCGTCGGAGCGAACGCTCGACGATGTCGTCGAGCGACGCGCCGTTGGCCATGCCGTTGATGCGCGGTCCATAAGCGACGTTATCGTAAATGGATTTCGGAAACGGGTTCCAGCGCTGGAACACCATTCCAACCCGTTGACGAAGCGCGACGACATCGAGAGACGGATCGTAAACGCTGTTGCCGTCCAGGGTCAGGTCGCCTTCGTGTCGTATTCCGGGAATGAGATCGTTGAGACGGTTGATCGAGCGGAGAAATGTCGACTTACCACAACCGGACGGACCGATGAGCGCCGTCACCGAGCGCGGTGGCACCGACATCGAGATGTTCTTGAGCGCCTGTTTCTCTCCGTACCAGAAAGAGAAACTCCGCGATTCGATTGTTCCAATCGAGTCTGCATCTGGCGCGGGTGGTCCCGCCGAGGCGGTGTTCGCCGTTGCGACTGCGGTCATCCGAACCGCCCAGTGATGTAGGACTCGGTCCGCGGGTCGCGCGGAGCGGTGAAGAGCGCCCGCGTCGGAGCGAACTCGATCAGCTCACCGCCCAGAAGAAATCCGGTACAGTCCGAAACGCGCGCCGCCTGCTGCATGTTGTGAGTGACGATGACGACGGTGACTGTCGCGCGGAGCTCATAGACGAGCTCCTCCACTTTTTGGGTGCTCAGCGGATCGAGCGATGCGGTCGGCTCGTCGAGGAGGATCACGCGGGGTCGCGTCGCGAGCGCTCGCGCGATGCAGAGCCGCTGTTGTTGTCCTCCGGACAGAGCGACCGCGCTTTCGTCGAGTCTGTCTTTCACCTCAGCCCAGAGGCCGGCGCGCTGTAATGCTTCCTCGACGATCTCGCTTGTCGCGCCACGCGATGCATGGTGCTTCGCGTCGACGCGCAGCCCTGCC
>DASWDV010000058.1:0-5981 GCA_036395075.1 Gemmatimonadaceae bacterium
CAAGAAACTCGGCGAACACCACGCCTTCGCGCTGTCCTTTGTGCGCGAGCATCGGCGCTCCGGCGACATCACCGATTGCGTAGATGCCCTTCACCGACGTCTCCATGCGCTCGTTGATCTTGATGAAGCCGCGATCCGTGAGCTGCACGCCGAGCTCCTTGATGCCGATGTCTTCAACGACCGGCGCGCGGCCGGCGGCGACAAGAACTTTTTCGACTTCGAGGTTTTGCTTCTTGCCACCGACTTCGATGCTCATGCTGACGGAGCTCTTCCCGACTTTCACATCGCTGATTTTGGCGGCGGGTACGACCTCGATCTTTCTTTTCTTGAAGCTTCGCGTGAGCTCGACGCTGCAGTCGGCGTCTTCGAGCGGGAGGATGCCAGGAAGGGCTTCAATCAGAGTGACCTGGGTGCCGAAGGCAGCGAAGACGTCTGCGAATTCGCAGCCGACCGCTCCGGCGCCGACGATCGCCATCGTCTTCGGAGCCTGCTCCAGAATCAAAGCCTCGTCAGAAGAGATAACCGTGGTCTTATTGAGCTCGAGGCCTATTTGCGGGAGTCCTTTGACGCGAGAGCCGGTTGAGACGACGACAGCCTTCTTCGCCTCGTGTTTCTCTTCTTTGCCGTCGACTTTGACCACTACCGCATTCTTACCAGTGATTTTCCCCGTGCCTTTGATCCAGGTGATCTTGTTTTTCTTGAACAGGAACTCGACTCCCTTCGAGTTTTGGTTACTCACGGCGCGGGAGCGTTTCATCGCGACGCCGTAATCGAGCTGGACTTCGCCGACCGTCACGCCGAAATCCTTTGCGTGCGAGACTTTGGTCGCGAGTGACGCCGATTCGAGCAGCGCTTTGGCGGGGATGCAGCCCCAAAGAACACACGTGCCGCCCAGTCCTTCGCGTTCGACGACGGCGACAGACATTCCAAGCTGGGCGGCGCGGATAGCGCCAACGTAGCCGGCGGGCCCGCCACCTATGAAAATCACGTCATAACTTGCCATTTCTTTGTGCGTTGGAGTTCAGAATAATCTAAGTCGTTGGCTGCGGACTGCGGACCAAGTGCACTTCGGACTGCTGACTAATTGCGGATTGGGACACCTACTGCGGATTGATGACCACTGCGGATTGCTGACTGAAGCTGCAAACGAGCGACTAGCTAGTTTCGCAGTCCGCAGTTAGTCCCCCAATGCGTAGTTAGTCAGCAGTCCGCAATGCCGTTGGTCCGCAGTCCGCAGTGCCTTTGTCCGCAGTCCGCAGTTTGAGAGCGATCCTCAGATAATCAAACTCAGCGGATTCTCGATGTACCGTCCGACTGTCTGGAGGAATTTGGCGCCAGTGGCGCCGTCTATGACCCGATGGTCGCAGCTCATCGTGACGCGCATGCGCTGACGTACTTCCAGCTGGCCATCGATCACCACCGGCTTCTCTTCCGCGCCTCCGATAGCGAGGATGCCTGCTTCGGGGGGATTAATGATCGCGGTGAACTGGTCGATGCCGAACATGCCAAGGTTGGAGACGGAGAACGTCGAGCCCGTGTACTCCTCGGGCGTGAGTTTGCGGTCGCGCGCGCGGCCGGCGAGTTCGCGGGCTTTGGCCGAGATCTCCCAGAGAGTCATTCGATCTGCGTCGAACAGCACGGGCGTGATCAGGCCATCTTCGACAGCGACCGCCATCGCGACGTGAATCCGGTTGAAGTGACGGATCTTGTCATTGAGCCAGTGCGCGTTCACCTCGGGGTGCCCGGCCAACGCCAGCGCCACCGCCTTGATGACGATGTCGTTGAACGACGCCTTGTACTCGTCGCCCATCTCGGCGAGCTGTTGCCGCATTTCAGCGGCGCGCGTCACGTCGAACTCCGCGGTGAGGAAGAACGTCGGAACCGGTCCATTCGATTCGGAAAGCCGCCGCGCGATGGTTTTCCTGATCTGCGTAAGCGGCACGTCCTTGTAATCGCCTTCGGTAGCCAGTCGTTCGGCGGCCGCTGACCGCGCCGCGCCGGCCGTCGCTTTGGCGTTCTCGATGTCACGCTTGACGATGCGGCCACCCGGTCCAGTGCCCTGGATGCCCCCGAGCTGAATTCCTTTTTCCGTCGCGAGCCGGCGCGCGAGGGGTGATGAGCGCTGCCGTCCCCCGGCCGTGGCGGCGCCGGGACGCGCAGCACCATTTCCTCGCGGAGGTCCGGCCGGAGCGCCCGACGGACGCGGTGTTGCTGGACGTGAGGGCACAGCGGCCGGTGCGGCGGGACGCGGTGGCGCAGTCGGGGGTACCGCGGTCTGCCCGCCAGACTTTTGCTGTGGCGGTGTCGACGCTTCGCCTTGCGATTGAGGTGGAGACTGCGGAACAGGACTTTTCCCCGCGCTTTCTCTCGTATCTGCAACTGCCTGATTCGGCGCGCCTCCCGACTGCGAACCTTGGCCACCCTGCGCGGCTTGCCCCGTCTGGGCCGGAGCAGCAGCTGCAGCGGACGCGCCTCCAACGATTGCGTCGATGTTTTCGTCGGGATTCGCGATGACGGCGAGCAAAGTTCCGACAGGAGACGCGTCCCCTTCGTTCGCGAGACGCTTGCGCAAGACACCATCTCCCCTCGCGACCAGCTCCATTACCGCCTTGTCCGTCTCGACTTCGGCGAGGACGTCGCCGGATTTGACCTGATCGCCCTCGTTCTTATTCCACTTGACGAGGCGGCCTTCTTCCATCGTCGGCGAGAGCGCCTCCATTACCACCTTGGTTGCCATAGCAGCTCAGTCTAGGTACATGACTTTCTTGATCGCCGCGATCGTCTTGCCGGCGTCAGGCTTCGCGGCTCGCTCCAGGTTCTTGGCGTACGGCATCGGCACGTCTTCCTGATGAACGCGCAGGACCGGCGCATCGAGATCGTCGAAGCATTCGCGCTGGATGAAATCGACGACTTGTGAGCCCATGCCGCATATCTCCCAGCCTTCCTCGAGGACGACCGCGCGGTTGGTCTTTTGAACCGATGTCGCAATCGCTTCGACGTCGATCGGCCGGACGGAGCGCAAATCGACGACGTCGATGTTGATTCCTTCCTTGGCGAGATCGTCGGCCACGCGCATGGCAACCAGTACCATCTTCCCGTGCGTGATCACCGAGCAGTGATCGCCCTGGCGCTTGAGCTCCGCCACGCCGATCGGCACGACGTGCTCTCCGTCGGGGACCTCGCCCTTGGTGTTGTAGAGCATTTCGCCCTCGAGGAACACCACAGGATTGTCGTCGCGGATGGCGGACTTGAGAAGTCCTTTCGCATCGGCGGGCGTGCCCGGCGTCAAAACCTTCAACCCCGGTATGTGCGCGAGCCAGCTCTCCCAGGCTTGCGAGTGCTGTGCGGCGAGCTGCAACGCGGCGCCATTCGGGCCGCGGAACACCATCGGCATCTTGAACTGGCCGCCCGACATGTACAGCATCTTCGCGGCGGCGTTCACTACTTCGTCGAGGGCGAGAAGCGCGAAGTTCCACGTCATGAACTCGACGATTGGACGAAGTCCGGCCATCGCCGCGCCGACTCCGACTCCGGCGAACCCCAGCTCGGTGATTGGCGTGTCGACGATCCGCATTGGTCCGAATTCGTCGAGCAATCCCTTCGACACCTTGTAAGCGCCGTTGTATTGGGCGACCTCTTCTCCCATGAGGAAGACGCGGTCGTCGCGCTGCAGCTCCTCGCGCAGCCCCTGCGTCAACGCGTCTCGATAGGTCATTACCGCCATCAGGAGGTCGTCTCCGAGTACACGTCGGTGTAGAGCTTCTCGAGCGGCGGCTCCGGACTCGCGTCGGCAAAATCCCAGGCATCCTGGGCGGTCGCCTTCGCTTCGTCGTCCATCTTGTGCATCTCGCCTTCGGTCAGCTCGCCGGCCTCGAACATCTTGTTGTGGAGCAGAATAATCGGATCGCGCTTCATGTTCTCTTCGAGCTCGCCCTTCGTGCGATAAGTGCCGCTAACCGCGTCGGACATGGAGTGGCCCATAAAGCGGTAAGTTTTCATCTCGATCAGACTGGGACGTTTGTCCTTTCGCGCGCGCTCGATCGAGCGGGCCATGCACTCCCGGACCGCGAAAACATCCTGGCCGTCGACGGATTCTCCATCCATTCGATAACCCTTGGCGCGGACGAGCACGTCCTCGTTGGCCGTCGAACGTGATATCGCCGTACCCATCCCGTAGCGATTGTTCTCGACGATGAAGATCACCGGCAAATCCCAGAGCGACGCCATGTTGAGCGCCTCATGGAACGCCCCGATGTTCACCGCGGCCTCGCCGAAGAAGCATATGCACAGCTGATTGCCGCGGCGGTACTTGATCGCGAAGCCCACGCCAGCCGCAATCGGCACATGACCGCCAACGATTCCATGTCCACCAAAGAAGTTGGTCTTGGCGTCGAAGAGGTGCATGGATCCACCTTTGCCGCCCGAGCATCCATCGGCGCGCCCAAAAAGCTCGGACATGATGGCTCGTGGACTGATTCCACGCGCCAGCGCCTGGCCATGGTCACGGTAGGCGGTGATCACATAGTCGTCCGGGCGAATCATCGACATGACGCCGGTGGAGACGGCTTCCTGTCCGATATACAGGTGGCAGAACCCGCCGATCTTGCCGAGCGCGTAGGCTTCGGCGCATCGCTCCTCGAAGCGGCGCTGGAGGAGCATCGAGTGCAGCAGCTCGCGTCTCTGCTCGACGGTTGTCCCCGCGACATTTTGCGGCGCGGCCTCGTTCTCGATCACGTTGCCCCTCTCAGGGTCCCTCAGTGTACCGGCGCCATTCCCATCATTTGTAAGCGCGCCTTTCTCCTGACCATCCGCTGCCGCGCTTTTGTCCTTGCGCTTCTGCACCGGTGGACGCTTCGCTTCTGTGCTCATACGCCTGCTGCCTGTACCTGCTCCCACGCGTGATAGCTGGAGCGAACGAGTGGTCCTGACTCGACGTGGCGGAAGCCCATCTCCATTCCAACCTCGTAGAGCTTTCGAAATTCCTGCGGCGTGTAGTAGCGGTCGAGGGCGATGTGCGCGTCGGATGGACGGAGATACTGTCCCAGTGTAAGGATATCGACGTCGACCTCGCGAAGGTCGCGCATGACGGCAACTACCTCTTCGATCGTTTCGCCCATGCCGAGTATCATTCCGGTTTTGGTCGGGATCTCGGGAGCGATTCGCTTGGCGTAGCGGAAAATCTCCATCACCCGCGAATACCGACCGCCGGGCCGCGCTTTCTTGTAAAGTCGAGGCACTGTTTCGGTGTTGTGATTGTAGATCTCGGGACCGGCCTCGAGAACCGCCCGAATGCTGTCCTCGTTGCCCTGGAAATCCGGTACCAGGACCTCCACCGAGCAGCCAGGAACCCGGTCGTGGATCTGGCGGATGGTCTCGGCGAAAACCCAGGCGCCGAAATCAGGAAGATCGTCCCGATCCACCGAAGTAATGACAGCGTGCTGCAGTCCCATCTCGGCGATTGCTTTTGCTACTCGGTGCGGTTCGGCGATGTCGTATTTGGGGGGCCGTCCATGTGCCACGGCGCAATAAGCACAGTTCCGAGTACAGACGTCGCCCAGGATCATGAAGGTCGCAGTACCATGTTCCCAGCACTCGCCGACGTTCGGGCAGTGGGCTTCCTCGCACACCGAATGGAGGTCGAGCTCGCGCATCAAGTGCTTGAGTCGAACGTAGTTGGGGCCTCCGGGCGCCTTTACCTTGAGCCACGACGGCTTTCGCTCGGGGAGCGGCTCGGCGCGGTGACGCCCCATGATCTGATAAAAAGTTTCTGGCATCGTTTGGGGCCGACGGGGAGGAGAGAATCCGTCGAGCTTACGGAATCTACATCAAAAGCGGTCGGGGCGAAATTGTGACAGATCGTGGCTAAGTGGTGATTCTGTCACGAGATCGGCGATTAAATCCCCCGTTAGGGGGGCCATCAGCACGCCATTGCGCGAGTGGCCACACGCGTAGATAAGCGAAGGATGCTGGGGATCGGAGCC
>DASWDV010000059.1:0-6893 GCA_036395075.1 Gemmatimonadaceae bacterium
TCCGACACTTCGTGGATTCCGAGCGGCACAAAGGGCGCTGCCAACGGCGCCGTCGCCGCGGCGGAAGCAGAAAAGCTTGGCGTTCCATTTGGAGTTACTGTCTGGTGCGATCTCGAGGGAGTCAAGCGAGGGACGCGTTCGCAGAAAGTAATCGACTACTGTAACCAGTGGCACATCGCGGTGATGAGTGCCGGCTATCTCCCCGGACTTTATGTAGGCTATCACGCGGGACTCAATCCAACGCAGCTCTATCGATCGCTTCGATTCAGCCACTACTGGGGCGCTTACAATCTGAACTCCGATCAGTATCCGGCGGTGCGCGGACTGCAAATGAAACAGTCACGGCACAAGCAAAGTGATTCCGTTTCGGATTCAGGCATCGATTTCCAGGTCGACAGAATCAGCGCCGACGCGCTCGGCGGACATCCGACTCTACTTGCGCTCGAAGGATGGCCGGAGCTGACTGGGAAAGCATGAGCAATCGCCTCAGGTATGCTGCGCAAATTCTGGCGATCGCTGTCATCTACATTCTGGGCGCGAGGGCCGGGCTACGACTCGACGCGATTTCTGGCTTCGCAACGCTCGTCTGGCCTCCAACCGGGATCGCGCTCGCCGCTCTCCTCCTCGGCGGTTACGAGCTCTGGCCTGGAATCTTCCTCGGTGCGCTCGTAGCGAATGTATGGACCGGCGCGCCAGTCGTCGTGGCATTGGGGATCGCGTCGGGCAACACCGTGGAAGCACTTCTCGGTACTTACGCCGTCCGCCGAATTCCCGACTTCCGGGCCTCGCTCGATCGCGTGCGCGACGCGATAGGACTCATTTTGTTGGCGGCGACGCTTTCGACTTTGGTAAGCGCCACGATTGGCGTGGCGAGTCTCCACCTCGGCGGAATCGTGCCGCGCCGACAGGTCGGCGAAGCGTGGCGCGCTTGGTGGCTGGGCGATGCAATGGGCGCGCTTCTCTTCGCCCCAGTGATACTGGTGTGGGCATCGAACCCCATCGCGATTCCGCGCGGGCGACGCTTGCTCGAGGCAAGTGTGCTCACGATCTCCGTTGTCGTCGGAAGCGTCCTGATTTTCGTGATGCCCACGAGCAACGACGGCGGACTATTCAATCACGCGTACGTTCTTTTCCCGTTCCTGGTGTGGGCGGCAGTAAGATTCGGGCTGCACGGTGCCGTCTCGACGACGTTCCTCGTCTCGATGATCGCGGTGTGGGGAACGGCGCTGGGAAATGGACCGTTCGTGGAGTCGACGCTTCACGGTAGTCTGTTCGCGCTCCAGGCATTCATGGGTGTGACCACGGCAACTTTTCTCACCCTCGGCGCGTCGACCGCCGAGCGCATGCGAGCTGAGAGCGGACTGAAAATAGCGCGGGACCTGGCAACCGCCGCAAATCGCGCGAAAGCAGAATTCCTGGCGGTGATGAGCCACGAGTTACGCACACCACTGAACGCGATCGCAGGTTACGCGGAGCTTCTGACGCTCGGGATCACGGGGTCACTGAACGACAAGCAGTCAGATGCGGTCTCTCGAATCCGACGCAATCAACAACACCTGCTTGGTCTCATCGACGACGTGCTGACCTTCGCTAGAATCGAGGCCGGTAGCAACAAGATCGCCCCCCGCCCGCTTCGCGTCAGCGATGCGTTCGATACCCTCGAGCCGCTGGTGCGACCAGGACTGCTACACAAGAGCGTCGAGCTCGATCGCGGCTCTTACGATACGGAGCTCGAGGTGCGGGCCGATCCAACCAAGCTCCAACAAATCCTGCTCAACATCGTCGGCAACGCGATCAAGTTCACACCCTCCGGAGGACGCATCCGACTCGGCGCGTTGGGCGAGAACAGCGTCGTCACGATAACTGTAACGGACAACGGGATTGGCGTCGCTCCGGAAATGATCGATCAGATCTTTGAGCCGTTCTTCCAGGTCGACAGCGGAACGACGCGCGAGTATCCGGGGGTTGGACTCGGGCTGGCGATAGCGCGCGACCTCGCGCGAGCGATGAACGGCGACATCCATTTCGAGAGCGATGTCGGACACGGTAGCGTCGTCTCGCTCGTACTTCCGATGGCGATAGCTTGAAGTGAAAAATGTGCGGCAACGTACAATTTTAGGGGCGTAACCCTTTACCTAACAAATACTTGCGCGCTTAGTGAATAGCGTTATAGTGCAGTCTCAGCACGTAAGGGGAGCCTTTGGAGAATGCAGCAGGGGCGCCGGAGTCCATGCCCCACTCCGGATCTCGAGTGACGTTGTCCTTTGTCCAGCACGGCTTGGTCAGATCCGCGGTGCGCGGGATGGCGAGGTTCGGATTGGTTACGCCCGAGCAACGGCGGAGTGTCAGGGACCTTTGCGACCAGTCGGGATCGGTGAGAGAGCCCGAGCAGTTCCTGATCGCGTTCAAGGTTGCCCTCATCGAAGCGGCGAATGACGAGCGCATCCCCTATGGGCCGGAGCGCAACGACATGCTGGGCCGACTGGTAACCGTTTTTATCGACGAGCTCTACAAAGGCAATACCGGCGTCGACGACATCCGCGACACGCTCGGCAAACCGACAATTCCCCCGACCCGCGGCTTTAGTCTGGAAAACGATTCGCCCGCTTCTCTCCTTTGAGCTGCCGCTCGGCCATTTCGTCGACGAGCTGATCGAACTCGCCCGTTGAGTACTCGGAGCACACCCGTCGAAGGCGGCGGCTGATGTCGTTCCGAATGTATTCCCTGCGCGGGGAATGCGAGTCGTCTCTACCGCCCTCAAAGTCTTCTTGCGTCGGACCTCCCTGTGTCTTGAAGACGCTTCGCCGAGCGGATTGTACGTCACCGCACAATCGGGGCCGGAATGCTGAAATCCGGCGAATGACTTGCCGCTTGTGCCCGACCGCGGCGACCACTAACTACCGTATGCGCACCACGTAGTTCATGCGCACCACGTACTTCCAGATCGCTACGGGCAAGCTCCAGTCTGCGACCTTCTGGCGTCTCACGCACAGGATGGTAGCATGGCACTTCGCTCAGCCCGGCCTGTCCGCGAAAAACCGGATCGCGCAAACCCCGCCGCCTCACCCCAGAATTTGCTGCTCGAAAAGCTCCCGCCGAATGAGCTCGCGGCGCTAAGAGAACACGGCGGAGAGATTACCTGCGCAATCCGCGAAGTATTGTTCGACGAGGGCAACCGGATCGCCTACGTCTACTTCCCCACCACCGCGATGATCTCGTTGCTCACCGTGCTTAGCGACGGCACATCCCTCGAGGCGATGACCGTGGGTTATGAAGGGATGGTGGGCCTTCCTCTTTTTCACGGCGTTGCCGTGACGTATTCCAAGGGCGTATGCCAGATCGGTGGAAACGTGTATCGCGTACCCGCCGCCGCTTTTCTCAAGCTCGCGAAAGACACCCCGGAGCTGACAAGAATGCTCCATCGCTATTCTCAGTTCGCAAACGACGCGATGGCGCAATCGGCCGCGTGCAACAGCATTCACCTGATCGAGCAGCGGTGCGCCCGCTGGCTTCTGCTTACGTCGGACTCCGTGCGCAACGGAAGCTTCACCCTCACACAGGAATTTCTTTCTCAGATGCTCGCGGTACGAAGGTCGGGAGTCACCGCGGCGATGGGAACGCTCGAGCGGCAGAACCTGGTCACGACGCGTTATGGCGCGGTGACGATCGTCGACAAAGAGGGACTGGCAAAAGTTTCGTGCGAGTGCTACAAGGCGATCAGCGATCGACGTCGCGAGCTGCTTGTCAACTAACTCTTTCCGCTGACATAGACGTCGTCCCAGTCTTTAGTCATTGTCGCCGGAACATTGGGACCGCCAACGCCACCCCAGATCGTGGTGTAGTGAAACAAATCCCACGTCGCCGCCGAGTTGTTGAAGCGGAGCCGGCTGTAGCTGCCGATGTGTGTGCCATCGAGCCACCAGTCGAGCGAGCCGTCAGACTGGCCGGCGCTATTTCCAACGAGCAGCACTTCAATGTGGTACCACTTCCCGCGCGTGATGCGTGCGCCGGGTACGAGATTCGGTGAGATGTCGTATGTCCCGCCCACCGCCATGTCCTGAAGAGCGATGTCGGGGGTGATCGGCTCGGTTCCGCCGCAGCGGAGGTTGAAGTAGACGTTGGGAATGTTGTTGGCGTAAGCGTAAAACTCCTTGTTTACGCCCGCCTCGTGTCCGTACCAGTTGGAGGAGACCCGCCCCCAGTACGTGACGTAAAGAGTTTTCGTCCCTGGCGGCAGGGGCAGATCGGAGCCGCCCGGGCCGATCCCCGCCGATGAATATCCGGTCGGAAAGGTTGCGCGCAGCACGCTCGGCGGCGAGTGCGGAGCAGTCTCATCGGTTATGAACGACATGTCGGCGCTGAAATCGTCCGACCAACCCGTTTCATTCGGCATTTCGAATGGTCTCTCTGAGATCACCGTCATGCCGGCGGGCTCGTGAGACGAAGCGCCGGGCGACACGATGCGCTTCGACGTGCAACTGTGCATGGAACAGGCGGCGACGACAACCACCACTGCCGCTCCGAGACCGCGCGCGAGTCGAGATCCAGCGTTCATTACGAGATTGGATTATTGAGGACGAAAGCGCGGCTCCCGTCAGCGGGAGCCGCTCATTCCGCACCACAATAGCCGCGCGGAGACACTCGCGCCAGCGACCTGCTCAGCTCTTTCCGCTCACATAGGCGTGATCCCAGTCTTTAGTCATCGTCACCGGAAGATTCGGTCCGCCGGCTCCGCCCCATATCGTCGTGTAGTGAAACAGGTCCCAATGCGCGGCTGCATTACTGAAACGCAGGTTGTTGTAGCTCCCGATGTGCACGCCATCGAGCCACCAGTCTATCGAGCCGTTCGACGTGCTGGCCGTGTTTCCGACGAGCACGACTTCAATGTGGTACCACTGCCCACGTACGATGAGAGCTGCTGGTACGAGATTGGGTGAGATGTCGTAGGTGCCGCCTACCGCCATGTCCTGCAGCGCGACATCGGGGGTAATTGTTCCCGTGAATCGACATCTCAGATTGAAGTAAACGTTGGCGACGCCGTTGTTGTAGGCGTAGAACTCCTTGTTGACTCCGGAGTCGTGGCCGTAAAAGCTGGTAGAAACGCGGCCCCAGTAGGACACGTAGAGCGTCCGGGTTCCTGTCGGAATCGGAAGATCGGAGCCTCCGGGGCCGACGCCGGCCGACGTATATCCAGCCGGATAAGTCGCGCGAAGGATGCCGGGTGCCGAGTGAGGCGCCGTTGCGTCGGAGATAAAGGACATCCCGCTACTGAAATCGTCCGACCAGCCCTGCTCATTGGGCGCATTGAATGGACGATCGGTAATCAGCGTCATCCCCGTCGGTTCATTCGATGATCCGGGAGGAGGAGGTGGCGGAACGTCTTGTACGTTGACGGTTGCGCTGCCGCTCTGACCTTCGCTGCTGGCGGTGATCTGCGCGCTTCCCGTAGTCAGCGCAGTGACGAGGCCGGTGCTCGTCACTATTGCAACCCCGGGGTTGCTCGATGTCCAGCTTATCACGCGTCCGCTCAATACGTTGTTGGTGGAATCACGCGTGGTCGCGGTCGCCTGTGTAGTCTGGCCAGGCGTGAGCGTGCTCGCAGCGAGCGCCACGCTTACCGACGCGACTGGCGCCGTCTCTCCGGCAGTTGTTGCAGCTGTCACTGTTAAAGTTGCGCTGCCGCTTACCAGTGGGCGCGCAGCAGTGATCACCGCGGATCCGACGGCCAACGCCCTGACCACACCCGAGTCGGAAACGACTGCGATCGATGTGTCGCTAGATGTCCAAACGACCGGTCGGTATAGGATCGCGCCGCGCCTGCTGTAGAGCGTTGCGATCGCGTGCGTAGTTTGACCAACCGCGATGGAGCTCGAGGCAAGCGTGACTTCGACGACCGCAACCCGCCGCGCTTCGTCCGAAGTGAGGTCGTTGGAATCGAATCCGAGTGGCTCGGTAAGGCCGTCCGAACAGGAGAGGACAGCGATCAGCGCGAAGGCGAGTTTCGCCTGGTTCGCGAGTAAGCGGTTCACGGTAATACCCATGAATCGCGCGGCTGGCTTCAGTCGGGTCGCGAAGACGTTCGCGATGTTCGACCTCGCGCGCGTCACGCGCGAGGCGCAGAACGTCTATGCAACCAGCAACGCCGTTGCGACGGCGCGCATCTATGTACGTCAGGCGAAACGGTCGTTTCGTCATCGGATTGAGCGTTGATTTCCTTGAAGCAGTCGCGCCGTGTTGCGCGCGCACAAGCAGCGGTGGGCCACTATCGTGCCTGCGTGCCGCTAACATCACGATTGCCAGATGATTCCCAGCTGATCCAGAACATGCGTTAGATCAGGTTTCTGCTCGAGCACAGCTACGACGGGGTCACTGCCCAGTCGGTCGAGTCTCTCCAATGCTGACCTGATGGTGAAAGCGCGGGGATCCAGCGAATCATCGACCTCATCCCAGAGTAGCGGCATCGACACGGTGGCACCGGGGAGGGGACGGACGCTGAACGGGGCGACGATCGTCTGCCCGTGCCGGTTCTGCAAATAGTCGAGGTAGACTTTGTCGCCGCGCTTCGTGACGTGACGGGTGATCGTTGCGATATCATTGAGCTCGCGAAGGACGCAACGCGCGAGCAGCTCACCCAGCATGCGGGACTGTTCGTAGGTGCACTGTCGAGCAAGAGGCACCAGGATGTGCAGGCCGGTTTTCCCAGTTGTCTTCACGTAACTCGGCAACGCGACCGATTCGCAAAGTCGCCGCAGCAACTGCGCGCAACGGATCACGTCGGTGAATGGCGCCTCCTTTGGATCGAGATCGATTACGCACCAATCCGGAAGCTCGAGCGATCCATCGCGACTGGCCCAAATGTGCAGAGGGATCGAGCCCATGTTGGCGAGATACAG
>DASWDV010000060.1:0-5350 GCA_036395075.1 Gemmatimonadaceae bacterium
AAGCGAGAAGAGGGAAGCGGAGACGCTCCCGCGCTTGCAGCTGTCGGCGCTGAAGGCGGCTCCGAGGAAGAGGGTGAGGGTGGCGAGCGTTCCGAGCGTGGAGACCGCGGTGATAGGCCGCGTCGCTCCCGTGGTGGACGCGGTGGCAGAGATGGAGGACGTTCGCGCGAGTGACCCTCGCCGCGCAGGCCGCCGAGTCTGAGCTGCGCCGTACCGTCCTCCCCAACGGACTGACCGTACTCTCGGAGCACATGCCGGGAGTACGGTCGGTCGCTTTGGGGGCGTGGGTTCGCGCGGCTTCACTTCACGAGAGCGCCGAGAAGATGGGCGTCTCGCACATGCTCGAGCACATGGTTTTCAAGGGCACCGCGACGCGCAGCGCCAAGGACCTCGCCCTCGCGCTCGAGACGCTTGGAGGCTCGCTCGATGCGTACACGGCGCGTGAGCACACGGCCTATCAGGCGAAGGTTCTCGACGAGCATCTGCCGCAGGCGGCCGACGTCCTCGCCGACCTGATCTTCAGGCCGATCCTGCGCGCGTCGGACCTCGCCCTCGAGCGCAAAGTCGTTCTCGAGGAGATCAGTACCGTGGACGACACCCCCGACGATCTCGTCTTCGAGCTCCACAACGCTCAACTGTGGGGCAGCCACCCCTACGGCTACTCGATCCTCGGCACTCGCGAAACGGTGGCCGCGCTCGATCGCGCCGATCTGCGCGCCCTCCATTCACGCGCCTACCATCCCGAGCAAATCGTCGTGGCCGCGGCAGGAAATGTCGAGCACGACACTCTGCTCGACACTCTCGAATCGACTGGATGGAGCGAGATTCCGCGCGGCGGTTTGCCAGTGCTCACCTCTCCGGCTCCAATCGTGCAGCCTCCTCGCGCCGTGCACTTCGAGCGTGATACGGCCCAGACTCATATCGTGATCGGTAGCGCCGCCTTCGCCCACGGCGATCCGCGTCGCTACGCGATGAGCATGATCGGCATGCTGCTCGGTGGCGGCATGAGCTCGCGTCTGTTTCAGCGCATTCGTGAAGAGCTCGGTCTCGCCTACTCGGTTTACTCGTTCCAGTCGTTTCACCTGGACTCCGGAGTGCATGGCGTTTATGTCGGCACCACCCCGGAGACGGCACGGGCTGCCGTCGACGCAATCAATGAAGAGCTTGAAAAAATTTCTGCAACCGGCCTCAGCGAAAACGACCTGACCGCTGGAAAAAGCCAACTCAAAGGGCAGATTACACTCTCTCTGGAGAGCCCGAGTGCGCGGATGTACCGAGCCGCTGGCGTAGAGTTGTATGGAGAGCCGTACCGGACGCTCGACGAGGTGCTGGCCCTCGTCGACGCCATAGACGGCGATACAGTTACTGGGATCTGCAAGACCTACTATTCGCCGGCAAAGCAGACGCTGGTGAGCCTCGGTCCCAAGGTCGCAGCGTGAGGATGACGACGATCCGCTGGATTTCCTCAACTTTCAACGAGCACAGCTGAAATTCGATGAAGATTGGCGTTCCCAAAGAGATCAAGACAAACGAGAACCGCGTTGCCCTCGTGCCCGCCGGCGCCGAATCGCTGGTCGCCGCGGGGCATACGGTGATGATGGAGAAGGGAGCCGGCGAGGGAAGCGGATTCCCGGATTCGAGCTATACGTCGGTTGGCGCGAAGATCGGCGCCGATGCGGACACTGTGTGGCGCGAGGCCGACATGATCATGAAGGTCAAGGAACCGATCAAGCCCGAATGGCCGCGAATGAAGAAGGGCCAGGTGATCTTCACCTACTTCCACTTCGCGGCCGACAAGGAGCTCACTCTCGCTCACGTGAAGAGCGGGGCGACCTGCGTCGCGTACGAGACGGTGGAGCTGCCGTCGAGGGAATTGCCGCTGCTGACGCCGATGTCGGAAGTCGCCGGGCGCATGGCGGTCCAGGAAGGCGCAAAGTATCTCGAGAAGATCTACGGCGGCCGCGGTGTACTCCTCGGCGGAGTCCCGGGCGTGGCTCCCGGGAAGGTCGTTATACTCGGTGGTGGCATCGTCGGGATCAACGCTGCGAAAATGGCTGCTGGTCTGGGCGCCAAGGTGACGGTGCTCGATCTTTCGCTCGAGAGGCTACGTTACCTCTCGGACGTGATGCCCGCCAACGTCACACTCATCTATTCCAATCGTCATAACATCCTGGAGCAGATCTCCACCGCGGATCTCGTCGTGGGAGCGGTTCTCATTCCGGGCGCCGTTGCACCCCGACTCATTCGCCGTGAAGATCTGAAGCTGATGCAGCCTGGAGCAGTCATCGTTGACGTCGCCATTGATCAGGGCGGCTGCGTCGAGACGATTCATGCGACAACGCACGAGAACCCGACCTACGTCGTGGATGGAATCATTCATTACGGAGTAGCAAACATGCCTGGCGGAGTGCCGCGCACGTCGACCCTCGCGCTCACGAACGCCACGTTTCCATATTCGATGCAGCTGGCGAACAAAGGCTGGAAGCACGCTCTCAAGGAAAATGCTGCATTGAGAAAGGGGCTCAACATTGTAGACGGAAAGGTGACATACCCCGCTGTCGCCGAGGCTTTTGCCTTACCGTATACACCACCCGATTCATATTTGAACTAATGCGCTGGCCATTCTTTAAGCCGGGCTCCCTGTTTCCGGCCAATGCGATCGCCGTCGACCTTGGCACCGCGAATACACTGATATACGTGAAGGGTGAAGGGATCGTTCTCAACGAGCCATCGGTCGTTGCGCTCGATCGCGAGACGAAAAAGATCAAGGGCGTAGGTCTCGAGGCCAAGCGCATGCTCGGCCGCACCCCCGAAGGCATAATCGCCGTAAGACCGATGAAGGACGGTGTCATCGCCGACTTCGATGTCACCGAGAAGATGCTGCGCTACTTCCTCGCGTTGATCATCGAGAACCACGTCTTCAAGGTGAAGCCCCGTGTCATCGTCTGCGTGCCATCCGGTATTACCGAAGTGGAGAAGCGCGCGGTTCGCGACTCCGCACTGGGCGCAGGCGCCAAGGAAGTCTTCATGGTCGCTGAGCCAATGGCGGCGGCTATCGGTGTCGGTCTTCCCGTCGAGACCCCAACTGGAAATATGATAATCGACATCGGTGGAGGGACGACGGAGATCGCTGTCATCGCGCTGTCCGGCATAGTCAGCGACACCTCCATTCGCACTGGTGGCGACGAGTTGGACATGGCAATCGTGCAGTTTATGAGGAAAAACTACAATCTGCTCGTCGGTGAATCGACGGCTGAGCAGGTAAAGATCCAGATCGGGTCGGCCTCTCCTGTTGGTGACGAGAGAGAGATGGATGTCAAAGGCAGGGATCTTGTATCAGGAATTCCCAAGACTGTGCGCGTGCATTCGTCGGAGATCCGTGACGCCGTTCAGGAGCCCATTCAACAGATCGTCGACGCGGTCAGGCGCGCGCTGGAGATCACTCCACCCGAGCTCGCCGCTGACATCGTTGACCGCGGCATGGTAATGACGGGCGGCGGCGCTCTCATTCGCGGCCTTGATGTCTTGCTGTCGCAGGAGACCGGTCTACCGATCCATGTCGATGAGGATCCGTTGACCTGTGTGGTGCGCGGCACAGGCCGTATACTTGATGACGAGGCAAAATACTGGTCTGTCCTAGCCACTTGAGGTAATAAGTGCAGCGCGCACTCCGCAGCAACACCCGGTTCGACTTGATCATCCTGTCGAGTTGTATTGTCCTCGCGCTGGCGGCGCGCGCTCTTCCAAATACGATGCGGGATCCCGTCGCTACCGGGATGCGTCGCACGTTCCTCGCGCCCCTCGTGATGCTTCAGGAGAGCGCCGAGCGTGGTCGTCAGTCGCTGCTGATGGCCGATGCCAAACAGTCGACACTCGACAGCCTCTCGCTGAACTCGATGAAGGCTGGCTCGCTCGAGGCGGAGAACGATCGTCTTCGCAAGCTCATTGGACTCGGATCGCGCCTGAAGTTGGGCTTCATCCCAGCAGAAGCGCTGCACGGCCGCGGTGTGCGCGACGAAACCACCGTGATTCTCAGCGCTGGCTCGCGCGCCGGCGTCAGCCGCTTGAGCCCGGTGATCGCGCCGGAGGGTCTCGTCGGGGTGGTCGATCAGGTCGACCCGACAATGAGTCACGCGATGCTATGGACGCATCCGGACTTCCGGGTAAGCGCGATGTCGCCCGATGGAACCGCCTTCGGAATCGCGCAGGCGCACCTCACCGGTGCGACCGGCGGCTACCTGATCGAGCTGCGCGGTGTTCCTTTCCGCGCGACGCTCAAGCCGGGCGCCGTCATCGTGAGCTCGGGCTGGGGTGGCGTGTGGCCCCGCGGAATTCCGATCGGCACCGTCCTGCAGGAGCTCAAGACAAGCGAAGGTTGGGCGCGCACCTATCTGCTGCGTCCGGCCGTCAATCCGGCTGATGTGTACTCCGTGATGATCCTGACTCGGGCCCGTCTCGCGAAGGGATTCGACGGAGTGTGGGAGAGCGTCGCTCAGGTCGATCAGGCAGCGCAGCGCATCGTGGTCTCCGGCGATTCGGCGGCAAAGGCTGCCGCCCTCGCTGAAGCGGCGGCACGACGTGCCGTCATCGATAGCATGGCCCGCGCGAATGGCGCCGCCCCGCTGGGCGCGACCGACAGCGCCAACGCGGCGCGCGCTGGAGGTGCCGCGGCTCCGAGCGCTCCGCGACCTGCTCCGGTTCGAAGGCCGACGCCGGTCGACACCACCAACCGCATCCGCCGCGACACCGGTGGGCGCGATACGGTCAAGCGCGATTCCGTCAGGCGCGATTCGGTACGGACCGATACGATCCCCCATCGACCGGGAACAGCGCGATGAACCTGGGTGGAGCGATTCGCGCGATAATCAGCTTCCTCATCTTCGTCGTTCTCCACTACACGCTTCGTCCTCTGCTCGGCTGGCGTGCGCCAATGGATTTTCTGATTCTCGCGCTGCTGCTCGCATCGGTCAGAGTGCGACCGGCGACAGCGGCCGTGCTCGGTTTCGCACTCGGGCTTGTGTCCGACTCGCTGGCGCCAGACGCGCTCGGTGCGGGTGCGATCGCGATGACCGTCGTCGGGTTCGGCGCATCGTACCTCAAAGCGGTTTTCTTCGCCGACAATCTCGTGCTCAACGCGTTCTTCTTTTTCCTCGGCAAGTGGGTGTTCGACATCCTCTATTTCGTGGGTGAGCAGCGCGTTCACGGAGTCGAGCTTTTGCAGCAGCTTCTGCTATGGTCGCCGCTATCAGCAGCGGTTACTGCGGCGGTGGGCGTGCTATTACTGTTCATAATGCGCCCGCTACTGGAGCCGACTCCCGCATGAGCTTTCATCCGAACGACGTCGCCCGCC
>DASWDV010000061.1:0-2519 GCA_036395075.1 Gemmatimonadaceae bacterium
AGCAATACCGTCGACAACTCGTATTACGACCTACTCGCATCCGAGTCGCGGCTGGCGTCGTTCATCGCAATCGCGAAGGATGATGTCTCGGTCGATCACTGGTTCAGGCTCGGTCGCTCGCTCACGGCAGCGGCGGGAACGAGAACGCTGCTCTCGTGGAGCGGCAGCATGTTCGAGTATCTCATGCCGGCGCTCGTGATGCAGACCTTTCCGTTCACGCTGCTCGATCAAACGCACAAAGGAAGCGTAAGGCGGCAGATTGCTTACGGAGCGGAGAGAGGCGTGCCGTGGGGAGTCTCGGAATCCGCGTACGCCGTGCGTGACAGGTCGCACACTTATCAGTACCGCGCATTCGGCGTTCCTGATCTCGCGCTCAAGCGTGGGTTGAGCAAGGAGCTGGTGATCGCGCCATACGCGACACTGCTGGCGATGCTCGTCGAGCCGCATCAGGCGCTGAAGAATCTCGCAACGCTAGAAGCAGAGGGCGCGCTGGGCCCGTACGGATTCCGCGACGCTTTGGACTACACGCGGCCTTCGCCGGGATCGCGGAAGACAACCGTGTGCACGTTTATGGCTCACCACATCGGGATGAGCATCGTGGCGCTGGCCAATGCCCTCAACCGGCAGGTCTGGCCGCGTCGCTTCCACACCGATCCCCTCGTTCGGTCGGCGGAGCTCGTGCTTCAGGAGCGGATCCCGCGCCGGCTGACGATGCAGGACGTACAGGGAGACGACGTTGCACGGATGCCGAGTGAGACCGAGAAACCGGCCGTGCGCGAGATCGAGACTCCGCACACTCCGCAGCCGGTAGTCGGCATTCTGGGAAACGTGCCGTACACCACTCTCATAACCAACGCTGGCGGCGGATTCAGTCGTTATGGAAATCTTGCCATCACGCGGTGGCGTCACGACAGCACGCGTGACAACTATGGCCAGTGGTGCTACGTAAAGGATCTCGGTACCGGTCACGTCTGGTCGACGGCTCACCAGCCATCGGGGACGGAGCCGCAGTGGTACCGGGTGTTGTTCGCCAGTGATCGCATCACGTTCATTCGTCGCGATGGCGACATCGATACGGTGACGGAAATCGCCGTCGCATCCGACGACGCGGCAGAAGTGCGACGCGTGATTCTGACGAACAGGTCCCTTCAGGCAAGGGAGATCGAGCTCACCAGCTACTCAGAGGTAGTGCTGGCTCCGCCCGATGCAGACCGCGCGCACCCGGCGTTCGGTAATCTGTTCGTGCAGACGGAATTTCACGAAGGAAAAGCAGCGCTTCTCGCTACGCGGCGTCCACGCTCGGCGACCGAAGCCACGATCTGGTGCGCGCACGTAGTTGCGTGCGGTCAGGAGCTCGTTGGCAATGTTACGTGCGAGACTGACCGTGCAAAGTTTGTCGGGCGCGGTCGCTCGGTGCGCAATGCGGAAGCGCTCGACGAAGGGGCAGAGCTGAGCGGCACGGTTGGCGCGGTGCTGGACCCGATCTTCTCGCTGCGCGTGCGAGTGCGAATCCCGCCTGGCGCGTCGGCGCACGTCGCGTTCACGACCTTCGTCACGGAGCAGAAAGAGCGCGCGATCGAACTGGCTGACCTGTACCACGATCCATACAGCGCTCGTCGCGCGCTGGACCTGTCGTGGGCGCAGGCGCAGGCGGAGCTTCGCGATCTAGGGATCGCGCCGGCTGATGCAGCGCTTTATCAGGATCTCGCCGGCCACCTGATGTTCCCGCACCCGGGTTTTCGTCCGGCGCAGAGCGCCGTCGAAGAAAACCGACTCGGCCAGGAAGCGCTGTGGGCGCTGGGGATTTCGGGTGACTGGCCGATTCTGCTGGCGACGATCGACAGTCAGGTTGGAATGCCGAGTGTGAGACAGCTGTTGCGGACGCACCATTACTGGCGGCTCAAGGGGATCACGTGCGACCTGGTGATTCTCAACTTGCATCCATTCAGCTACATGCAGGAGCTCAGCGACGAGCTGCTAGCGACGGCGATGGCCTCGAGCGAAGCGGGGTTGCTCGATCGGCCCGGTGGCGTATTCATCCGGCGCACCGATCTCCTCAAGCCGGAAGAAATCACACTCCTCAAGGCCATGGCGAGAGTCCAAGTGAATTGTGACGGACTCGGCCTGGGAAATTTCCTCGAGTTCCCGGGGGTCGAGGATCGATATCCGCCCAAGCTGGAGATCATGAACCGAGACATCGTGCCTCTTGGCACAGTGCCGATTCACGCCGAGACCGCCGACCCCGGCACCGGTCTGCAGTGCTTCAATGGATTGGGCGGGTTCAACACGCCGGGAGAATACGAGATCCACCTGACTGGCAGCGACCTGCCGCCGGCACCGTGGATCAACGTCGTCGGGAACCCGAACGGCGGGTTCATCGTCAGTGAGGGCGGAAGCGGCACGACCTGGAGTGGCAACAGCTTCTTTTATCGCATCACTCCCTGGCATAACGACCCGGTGCGCGATCCATCCAGCGACTGCGTCTTCCTGCGCGACGACTCGAATGGTGATCTCTGGAC
>DASWDV010000062.1:0-3536 GCA_036395075.1 Gemmatimonadaceae bacterium
CACGAGCTGGGAACTACCAGGATGGGCGCTGACCCATCGAAATCCGTGCTCGATCCCAACTGCCGCGCCCACGATGTAAAAAATCTTTTCGTGACGGATGGCGGGCCATTCGTATCGCAGGCAGACAAGAACCCGACCTGGACGATTCTGGCGCTCGCGATGCGTACGAGCGAATTCATTGCGAACGAACGGAAGCGGGGGACGATCTAATGACCATTTCACACGATGACGGCCTCGAAAAAGGCGCGGTCCCGGAGCACGCTACGAACAAGGAAGAACAGGGCTTGAATAAGGACATCAGTCGCCGCGACGCGGTTCAGGTTCTCGCCGCGCTTCCACTCGCCGCTTTTCTGAGCTGGCCGACAGCGGAACAGGAGAAGGTGCGCAATTTCGTGGACCGTGCGCTCCGACGAGCCGTCGAGGGGAATGCATACGCTCCAAAGTTTTTCACGGCCGCTGAATTCCAGACGGTTCGCGTTCTCGCCGACATGATCATTCCGCGAGATGAGAGGTCTGGAAACGCTAGTGACGCTGGCGTGCCAGAGTTCATGGATTTCACCATGACCGACAGGCCGAATAGTCAGAAATGGATGCGTGACGGACTCGCGTGGATCGACGCACAATCGCGCTCGAGATTCGGAAAGCCTTTCGCCGATGCCGCGCAGTCGCAACGCGAAGCGATCCTGAACGACATCGCGTGGCCGTCACGCGCGAGCGCCAGCATGGCCGATGGCGTGAGCTTCTTCAACCGTTTCCGCGATCTCACCGCTACGGGCTTCTGGTCGAGTCAGGTCGGCGTGAAGGATCTCCGGTACCAGGGCAGCACGTTCGCTCCGAATTGGAATGGCTGCCCGCCAGCTGCGCTCAAGAAGCTCGGCGTCAGCTACGCCAAGTTCGACCGCAGCAAGCTGCGCCTTAATCCGGATTGACAACCAGCGATAGCACGATGTAGGTCCCGACCTTTTTCTTCGGCGAAACGAAATGACCACAGAGCGTCTCGGCATCGGCTTCGTTGGCAGCGGCTTCAACGCTCGCTTCCATATCCAGTCACTGACGTCGGTGCGCGAGATCGATGTTCGTGGGGTGTGGAGTCCCAATGAGAAAAATGCCGGGTCGTCGGCCGCGCTCGCTCGGGAGCTCGACGTCGGCGAAGCAAGACCCTACAAGTCGATTCGCGACATGGTTGCCGATCCGGCGATCAACGCGCTCTGGATCTGCGGCCCGAATCAGGCGCGCGTCGCCAACATCGAGGAGATAGTCGCCGCGATTCAGAGCGGAGCGGGAACGCTGCGCGGTCTCGCCTGCGAGAAACCGCTCGGGCGCAACGTTACCGAAGCAAAAAAAATCGCGGAGCTCGCTCGCAGTGTCGGCTTGAACACCGGTTATCTCGAGAATCAGCTTTTCGCGCCGGACATTACGCGCGGGCGCGAATTGATCTGGGCTCGCGGCGCCTCGCTCACTGGACGACCCTACCTGGCGCGCGCCGCCGAGGAGCACAGCGGGCCTCACATGCCGTGGTTCTGGCAGGGGGCGCTTCAGGGCGGCGGAGTTCTCAACGACATGATGTGTCATTCGGTCGAGGTCGTGCGCCATCTACTCACCAAGCCAGGGTCCCCGCGGTCCTCGATCAAGCCGGTGCGAATCAGTGCCCACATCGCATCGCTGAAATGGTCACGCGCCCATTACGCAAAGCTTTTGTCCGAGACGATGGGGAAGGATGTCGACTACACCAAGCGCCCGTCCGAGGATTTCGCCCGCGCCACGATCGAATACGAATCGGAAGACGGCGAGACGCTCGTCGGAGAAGTCACGACATCCTGGAGCTTCATCGGCGCAGGCCTGAGGTTGTCAGCGGAGCTGCTCGGTCCCGAGTACTCCATGTCGTGGAACACGCTCGACACGAGCCTCAAGATGTTTTTCAGCAGGGAAGTGAAGGGTAAGGCTGGAGAGGACCTCGTCGAAAAGCAGAACGCCGAGATGGGATTGATGCCCGTCGTAGCGGAGGAGGCATCGGCTTACGGGTACAGCGGCGAGAATCGACACATGGCGCGCGCCTTTCTCGCTGGCGAGAAGCCGATGCTCACCTTCGACGACGGGTTGGAGGTCGTGAAGATTCTGATGGCAGCCTACATGAGTGCCGAAAGCGGCCAGACCCTCGACTTCCCGCCTCAGGGTCTGGAGTCGTTCGTCCCCGCAGTAGCGAAAGGCACCTGGAGGCCCTAACCTAGCCAACGGATGAGCTTGACCGCATATTTCAAGGGTCAACCGAGGGTGGCACTACAAATGCTTACTGTTGAGGTTGAAGCCACCTAGGACAAAAACAAAATGAAACTCTCTCATCTGACCTGCATTCTTGGCCTCTTCGCCGCAACCGCCTGCACCGCGGAACGCGCCATCGGCCCTCAACCCTCGATCGCCGTTGGCGCCGCCTCGATCGCGGACCCAACCACTCAGGTACCGCTCCTCTATGTCGTCGATGGCGTACGCCTTCAGCGCGATCAGGTACCTTCGCTTACTGAAAATCAGATCGCTAGCGTACGCGTGATCAAGGGACACGAGGCCCTCAAGAGGTATGGCCCAGACGCATCATACGGCGTTGTGGTGATCACGACGAGGGCTGCCGCCTCACCTCGGTCGTAAAGACGAGTTACTGAACCGGTCACTCGAGAAGCCGGGGCAAAAGAAAAGGGCATCCACTGGATGCCCTTTGGTGTCTCTGGGGTTAGCTGGATTCGCCGCCGTGCGATTTGCGGCCACCCTTGCGCATCGGTTCGTGGTTCTCTGACTTGTGATAGCCACCACCGCCCGGTCTTTCGCCGCCGCCGTGCACTTTGTTGACCGTCGCCCACGCCCGGCGCTCCGCTTCGTCCTCCGGCACTCCGCGCGATTCGTAGCCTTCCTCTATGTGGTCCGCCTGCCGTTTTTCTTTGTCCGTGTATTTGGATTTGTCTCCGCGTGGCATCGTAACCTCCTGTTAATGCCGGCTAGAAGTGCAGATGGCGTACCCACGGACCTCTTCATTGAGATCTCGCCCAAGGAACTCGCTGCGTCGGTAGTGGCAGCGCCTCGCCCGCGGTGCCATTTTCTCTCCGATGACCTCACCCTTCGAGCGGCCCGGCCCAGCGACACTGCCGCCGCTCCCACGCTCCCTGCGGCGCATCGCCCTGTGGATCGTTGCCGCCGTCTTCATCGCGCTCATCGTCGTGCCGTGGCTCGCCAGCTTCATCACCGACTGGCTCTGGTTCAAGGAGATCGGCTTTCAGACGGTATTCGCCACGTCGCTCGTGTGGCGAATTGGGCTTTTTATTTTGGGAGGCGCATTCGCGTTCGCGTATTTCTACGGCAACGTCAGAATCGCGCGGGGGGCCGGCACCGGCTTTCCGGTTCTCTACGTCAATCGAGGCGACGGCGTGACGGTCGATGTCTCGCGCCTCTTCACTCGGCTCTTTTTTCCCGCTGCCCTCCTCCTCTCATTCCTCACCGCGATTTCGCTCTCTGCCTGGTGGCAGACGGTTCTCAAAGGAATCAACGGCGTG
>DASWDV010000063.1:0-6411 GCA_036395075.1 Gemmatimonadaceae bacterium
GTGGTCTCGCCAATTTCATCGAGGAAGAACGTTCCTTCGCCCGCCGCGAAGAACAGACCTTCCTTGTCCCGTGACGCGCCGGTGAAAGATCCCTTGACGTGCCCAAACAGCTCGCTCTCGAGGAGGCTCTCCGGCAGCGCGCCGCAATTGATCGAGAGAAAGGGCTTTGTCGCGCGTGGCGACAGATCGTGGATGTAGCGCGCTACGACTTCCTTCCCGGTGCCCGACTCACCCTGCAGCAGAACCGTCGAATCCGTAACGGCCACCGACTCCGCCACGTGGAGCGCATCGAGCCACGTCTTGCTCGCGCCGATCGGACGCCCGGAGCGATCGCGGCGTTTCGCCTCGGCTTTGAGTGTCTTGGTTTCCCGCCGCAAATTCCGGTGTTCGGCCGCGCGACGAACGATGGTTACGAGCTCTTCGTTCTTGAACGGCTTCTGGATGTAGTAGAATGCGCCATTGTTGACCGCACCGATCGCCGACTGCAGACTGGCCTGGGCTGTCATCAGAATCACGACTGCCTCTGGGTCGTGCGCGCGAACCGAGGCGAGGATGTCGAGCCCGGTGACGTCAGGCATTCTCACATCCGTGATTATCAACTCGGGCTTGATGGCGGCAATCTGCTCAAGGCCTTTCTTGCCGCCCAGCGCAGTGTACGGGATGAAGCCTTCGCTCTTGAGGAGAATGCGGATGGTGTCGAGGATTCCCATCTCGTCGTCGATGATGAGAACCGTGGGCGCCGTAGTCGCAGCCGTCGTCATGCTTCGGTCTTCGCGGAGAACCGCGGGGTCTTCCGGCCTTCGTCACTGCCAAGCTTTGGCAGAATTACGGTGAATTTCGTGCCCACGCCATTGCCATTGCTGTCGACAAGGATGAAGCCGTGATGCGCCTCGACCGCCCGGTACACGATCGAGAGACCGAGACCCGTGCCCCCGGTTCTCGTGGTGACGAATGGCTCGAACAGCCGCTCCTTTACTGATTCCGCGATGCCCTTCCCCTGATCGGTTACCTGCAGCATCATCGCGCCGCGCGTGAAGCGGTCGGCCTGCGCCGGGAGCTGGTGAAACGCGAGCTCCGCTGCTTCGAGGCGGACTTCACCGCCGGGAGGTGATGCTTGCACTGCATTGAGAAGGAGATTGAAGATCGCGCGATGTAGCAGATCATCATCGCCAACGACGACCAGCGGAGTCGAAGGAAACAGCTCGCGAATGCTGACGTTTTCCGGCCTGTCGGGGTGAGCGGTGACGAGAGCGGCGGCGTGGTGCGCTATTTCCACGAGGTCAACTCGCCGCACACTGGTCACGCCGGTACGCGCGAAGTCGAGGAACTCGGACAAGAGTCGCGATAGCCTGTCCGATTCCCGCTGAACGAGTTTCGTAAGCGTGGTCGTGTCTTCATCGACGCCTGGGACCTTGGCTAGCAGCTCGGCAGCGCTTCTTATGGACGCGAGCGGGTTCTTTATCTCGTGGGCAAGCGAGGCGCTCAGCTCGGCGACCGCTTCCAGTCGCTCTGCTCTTGTGTGGAGTCTTTCTATGTCGGCCTCGCGGAGGCGGAACGCCGCCAGTTCGGCGGCCATCTCTTCGCTGCCGGAGTGTGCTTCACGCAGCCGAGCGCCTATATAACCGCACCCAAGCGCGACAGCACCAAAGATCCCGAGCTGAACGAGTATTGGCAGGTCAAAGGCGCTCGCCCGATCCACAATCGTTACCGCAAAGTAGAGCACATCGCCGAGCAGAGCGATGAGGAGCACGCCCGCGGGGGGCAGGAGAAGCGCGCTGACCGCGATCACCAGGATGTACAGAGGCGCGAGCTGCGACGGTGTGCCGGTCTGTGTGAGATGAACAATCGTCGTCACGAGCAGCAGATCAAAAATCATCTGCAGGTAAAAAAACGTGTCGCGCAGAACTCCTTGTCGGCGCGAGCCATAGAGCATCGATCCGCTCGTGAAAAACAGCGCGGAGATGAAGGCGAGCGTCGCGATCAGCGTCGCGGTACTGTCGGCCCTCCCCCAAACCACAACGGCGGCGATGAAGATGGAAGTCGCGACCGACAACCGCCCGAGGTAGAGCACGCGGAGAACGCGCTCCCGTCCGCCCGTGGGTACGGGGAGCGTTAGCGCAGGTCGTGGGATACGAGGCGTGACCGGGACGGGGACGGCTGGTAGCAAGGGTTCCACTGTGCGGGGATTAGATACTGCCGCCTATTAGACGCTTCGGCAGGCTCCTAAGTCTCTACTACTATATAGATTACACTGATATGGTCCTTGGACTTGTTGCTGCAGAGGCCGCCGATCCTCCATCGATAGCCATGGCGGCGAGCAGCATGATTGCCGTGCTTGGACTGGTCGGCGCGAACGGTTTTTTCGTCGCCGCGGAGTTTGCCCTCGTGGCGGCCCGTCGCAGCAAGCTCGACGAGATGATCGCCAAAGGCGATCGCGGCGCCCGCACCGTTCAGAGCGCTCTCCAGAACCTCGATCGTTATATCGCTGCAACGCAGCTTGGAATTACGATAGCATCGCTCGCATTGGGGTGGATCGGAGAACCGGCGCTGGCGCACCTTTTCGACCAGGTCTTTCGGACGCTCGGTGTCAACGCTTCGCCGACAGCGATCCACGTCGCCGCCGTCCCCGTCGCCTTCTTTCTTCTCACATTCTTCCACATCGTGCTCGGTGAGTTGGCACCCAAATCGATCGCGCTTGCAAGCCCCGAGAAAACAGCTCGCGCAGTAACCCGGCCGCTGATGGTTTTCTCCCGCTTCATGGCTCCCTTCATCTGGATTTTCAACGGAGTGGCGAATGCGCTGCTCCGCGTGCTGGGTGTCGAGCCAACGACGGACCAGGAGGGCCACAGCCCGGAAGAAATTCGATTCCTCGTAATGCAGGCTCACGCGCGCGGGACGCTCGACGAGTCCGACCGCGCGATGCTTGCAGGCGTGCTCGACTTCCACGAGAAAAAAGCGCGCGATGTCATGCGGCCGCGCACCGACGTTGTCGCTCTGGATGTGGAGACGACCGAAGAAGAGGTCTGGGAGGTTCTCCGTCGCGAGCGCTACTCGCGCTATCCCGTCTACCGCGAGTCTCTGGACGATGTGATAGGCGTTTTTCTCGCGAAGGATCTGTGGCTCCACTCTGGCGATGCGCCGTTCAATCTGGCGGATTTCGTGCGCGAGCCGATGTACGTTCCGGACAGTCGTCCGGCGGAGCGAGTGCTCGATGACTTGCGGAGAACGCGCGCCCATATGGCAGTCGTCCTCGACGAGTACGGCGGAACCGCCGGCATCGTGACAATGGAAGATCTCGTCGAAGAAGTCGTCGGGGACATCGCCGACGAATACGACTTCGCTTCGCGCGAATCGATCGTGACCGACGGAGTTCTGGAGCTCGCCGGCTCTCTTTCGCTCATCGACGTCCGCTCCGACTATCGCATCCAGATTCCGGACGGGGACTGGACTACGCTCGGCGGCTACGCGTTCGCGAAGCTGGGGAGGCTGCCGCGAATGGGCGATCGAATCCCGATTCCAGGCGGAGAGATGGAAGTCGTCGCGATGGACGGCCGTCGCATCGCCGCGCTCAGGATACACCGCGCGGGAGTGAGACAAGCGGCGCCTGTGGCCCAGCCGGCCTAGAGTTTTCTCCTGAATACACCGCAGGCGCCGAGCGTCGTCGCCGCATCCGTTGAACGGGCACTGCGTCCTGAACGGCACGGCAGAAGTGAGCTCTTGGCGACCCAGTTCGACCGCCGCCGCGATCCAACGTCGGAAACGAAACGATCTACGATTGGCGCTCGCGAAGGATCGAACGCGGAAAGCGCGGCCGCTGACTTGATCGCGAGCGCACTCTCGCGAGCGCGCATGTAGAGCAGCGGCAGGTGTGCTGCGACCGCGATGTCAGTGGCCGGAACTGGGCCGTCGATCGTTTGCGAGCGGTTCCAAACCGATTCCGTGTACTTCGCTTCGAGATAGTCCGAATAGAGTTTCGCGGCAGTCGCGCTCCGGCCAGAAAACTCCAGGCGCTTGCCCATTGAGAGATATGTCTCTGGAGCACCCACATAGCCGAATTTGAGCGAGCTCTGAAGAAGGGCCAGCGCTGAGTCGGCCTGCCCCGCGCCAATGTATGCCTGCGCCAGTCTGTAACGCGGCTCACCAAGCTGCGGGTCGGTCTTCACGGCATCGCGCAGAACTACAACTGCGCGCTCGTAGTCGCGATCATCGCTATATACCCTCGCTAGCGCGAGCCATTGCTGGATTCGCCGCGGACTCAGGTCTATTGCCTCATGGAATGCATTGATCGCCTGCTGCCTGTACGTCGGCGAGCCGTAAAACTCCGCCGCATCCATGAGCAGCGCACCCTCATGCGTATAAAGTCGGTCGTTCAGAGTGTCGCGGTGAATCTCGGCGGCGAATGCCGCGAACGATTCAGCAAAGGCTCGCTCGACCATCCGTCGCTCCTTTGGAACGGCCCGCATCTCAGCGAGCCGCGGTCGAAGCGATCCCATATACTCCCCCATCACCATTGGAGCGTGGGCGGTCTGGTACATCGCTGGATGCGCTAGCACGTCGAACTCTGCAAGCGTTTCCGCAACCGAACCCGAGGGCGCGTCGATCCTCGCGAGCGCCTGGTTTGCGCGAAGTGGCTCGTAACCTCCCCAATAGAGAGAGGCGGTGAGTACCGCCAGGGAAGCGAACGCGAGTCTTGGGCGTGCGAATGCAACTCGAGTAACTGAACCTGTCGTTTCGAGCACTACGGACCCGACAGTGCCGCGGGACGCGATGAGTGCCGCGATCATGATCCAGAGCATCGTCGAGTTGAGATCCACGAACCAGAACAGAAGGTAGATGGCGTAGGCGACCTGAAGTCCCGCCAATATCGCCAGCTCAGAGGCGGAAAGTCGGCCGGCGCGATAGGCTCGGACGAGCGTCACGCCGATCGCGACCCATATGGAGAGAAACGCAATCGTGCCGATCAGGCCTGTCGTTGCCAACGCTTCCAGAAACTGGTTGTGTGTTCGGTCGAAGATGTGGGTGTCGGTCGCGTAGATCCCCGGATCGAAATGGGCGCTCCAGACAAGATTGTGGTTTTCGATCCCGTAGCCCAGCAGAGGACGGTCCTTGAAGGCTGCGATGGCGGCGCGCCACTGCATTGTGCGAGATTCGTCAGATCCGGCGGGATTAGTCAGCGCGAGACGTTGCAGGACGTTCGGGACCTGTCTCGTTATCGCGCTCGTCGGGAAGATTCTGACGCTGGCCGAGAGGACAACGACGATAAGAGCCAGCGCTGCCGCCATCGATGGAACAATCCATCTTTTCCTGGATCTCGCGCTCAGCGTTGCGAAAATGGCCCCACCAGCAATCGTTCCTAATACCAGTCCGACTACGCTGCTTCTGTTTTCCGAATAGACGAGAGCGAGGAGATTGACGGCGCTGGCTGACGAATAGAGCGCGCGCCATCTGGTGGTCATGGCTAGCCAGGCGCCCACTGCGACGCTAAAGAGCAGGTAGGCCGCGAGCAGCCCCGAATTGCCGAGAGTCGCCGAGCTCGCCGACACGACTATATCGCTGGTGCCGCTCGAGAACGGAAGGGTAAAATGCTCCGCGATTGCCTTGCCGCTGACGAACACGCTTACCGCAAGCGCGCCGTTGAGGACCCAATGCCAATTGCTGTCGCGAAGAGTACGCAGAATCAGAAAGAAGAGTACGAGATGGAGCCAGGCCCATACACCGCCCATTCGCTCGAAATCGCCGAACAAGCTGTGGTCGCGCGCCGGCGAAAAAAGGGCGGAGAGAAATGCGGCCGCCAGGAACGCCACGAGGGACCAAAAAATCGGCTCGGCACGTAGATCGAGCGTTTTCTGTCCAACCGAAAGCGCGACCACCAGTGTGGTGATGGCAATTTCGACTACTACGCGGAAGAAGAGATTCCGTGGAACTACAAAGGGGAAAAAGAAGCTCGAGCTGACGATAACGGGCACCAGCATCGAAAGGAGAACCAGCGCGATGATGGCTGTCCGCCACGAAAGGCCAGAGACCAACGTCCTGAGGATCCGCACTCGTCAGCTCTTTTGCTCGCTTGCCAGTCGAATCAGGAGCTCGGGCGTGATCTCGTGAGCGCCATCGAATCTCATCATGACGTACGAAATACCTAGTTGTCGAAGCCGCGCTTCCTG
This sequence comes from Gemmatimonadaceae bacterium, assembly GCA_036395075.1. Classification (GTDB taxonomy): domain Bacteria; phylum Gemmatimonadota; class Gemmatimonadetes; order Gemmatimonadales; family Gemmatimonadaceae; genus UBA4720. Next base: position 6,162 of record DASWDV010000063.1, read on the forward strand.
CGCGGCGATCAGCTCGGGCTTGGCGAACTCATCGTTATTCCCGAAGGCCAGCGTGAGCGGCGACCGGGCGGCGAGGGGAATGGCGCTCACTCCGTCGAGCTCCGGGGGCAGGAATCCGGCGCAAAGAATTACCCGATCTGGCTCGGCCCGGCCGCGTACAACCCACCGGATGACAGTCGCCACCCCCTGTGAAAAGCCCAGCACGTGTAGCCGCACCTTGGCGCGATCGACCACCGAAAAGATTTCCTGG
>DASWDV010000064.1:0-4737 GCA_036395075.1 Gemmatimonadaceae bacterium
ACGATAATGGCCGGAATCCCCCAGGCACAGAGCTCCGCGGTCGCCATCGCCCCAGCACGCGACAGCGCAAAATCCGCCGCGCGATAGGCCTCGGAGATCGGGGCGATGTATGCTCGCACCTTCACGCGAGTGTTGCCGTAGTGCGCAAGCTTGTCGTAGTTCGCTTTGCCCGTTGCCCAGATCACGAAGAGGTCGCTCGGAAGTCCCTTGTCGATCCACGCCGCTACAACGTCGTTCACAGCTTGAGATCCCTGACTGCCACCGTACACCAGCATTACACGCCCCGCCCCGGCCGATGTCGGGAATCCCCATTTGGCGCGCCCCGCGGCTTTTTCGAAAGCGTCAGGCGGTGGCGGCTCAATCGGATTCCCTGAGTCGAACACCGCGGTCTCCTTCGACGGAGCGATATGACGACGCGCTTCGGGGAATCCGAGATGTATCTGTGCAGCAAAACGGCTAAAGAAGCGGTCAGTCAGGCCGGGAAACGTATTCTGCTCCTGGAGCACGAATGGTATCCGATGAGCAGCGGCGTAAGCGAGAGTGAGGCCGGAAGCATAGCCACCGGTGCCAACTACGCATGCCGGTGGCTCGCTTCGAACTTCGCCGGCAATTCGGCGCCAGGCGCTCATTGCGCCGCGTATCGTCTTCCAGTTCTGCCAGGGACGAGATCGATACAGCGGATGGAGATCGAGCAGCTCGAAAGCGTACCCGACCTGTGGAAGCACATCGCGTTCGACGCCGCGCTTTGCACCAATGAAAAATGGCTCAACTCGCGGGTCCGCTTTTTTCAGCGCGCGCGCGATCGCGAGCCCCGGGTAGAGGTGTCCACCCGTTCCGCCGCCAGCGAAGATGACCCTCATCGTGCGGGAAGCGCGCGAAGAGGAAGAGGGTCAGTGGCCTCTCTGGCAAATACTTTTTCACGAACGCTGCCAATGTTGACAAGGATTCCGGTCATGACGAGCGAGAGAACCAGGTTAGAGCGGCCATAGGAGATAAATGGTAGCGTCAAGCCGGTGGTAGGAAGCAATCCGGTTGCTACTCCGATATGAAGATACGCGGTCAGCACCGTTGTCACTGTGATCCCGACAGCGACGAGCTGGAGAAACGGCGTCCGCGCCTTTCTCGCGATTCGGAAGCCGAGCACCGCGTAGCCCGCGAACGCCAGCACCAGTAGCGCGAGTCCGACGAAGCCCCACTCTTCCCCAATGTGGCCGGCTATGAAATCGTCATAACCGAAGGGCAGGAAGCCATATTGCTGGCGCCCGCTTCCAAACCCGACGCCAAATATCTGACCAGATCCAACCGCGATCAATGATTGGCGAAGCTGATAACTCCCTTCCAGCGGCGCCGCGCCGGGATCGAAGAAGGCGGTCATTCGCAAAAGAACGTAACTGAGACGCTCGATCTTCACGTAAAGCAGCGGGATGAGCAACATGCCTAGCGCGACAAAATGACCAATGCGCACTCCACCGGCGAAGAGAATGATTCCCATCACCAAGGTGAACATCATAGCCGTCGACAAGTCGGGCTCGAGCATCGCCAGAACGTCGAGCGATGCGATTACCACTACGAACGGGAGCAGGCCCTTAGTGAGCCGCCTCAGCGCCGGTCCCTTCTTTATCACGAGCATGGAAGTCCAGACGATTACGGCAAGCTTGGCCAGTTCGGAGGGCTGCAGAGAAGCGCCGAAGAGATAGCGCCGCGAGCCATGGACGCGGGGAGCAATCGTTGCCGTAAAAGGCAGGATCACGATCGCGAGGAGTGCGAGCGAGATGATCATGACTGGCCACGCCCATCTTTCCCAGATTTCAGCATCCACCTTCGCGGCAATGGCAAAGAGCACGACACCAACAGCCATCCCGATTAGCTGTCGCACCAGGAGGTGCGCGTGCCCGTACCCGGCCTGCATCTCCACGATCGCACTCGCGCTGTATACGGTCGCGAGCCCGAACGCCAACAGGATGGCGGTGAGGATCAGTAGGGCGCGTGCCTCGAGGCCCATTTGCCAGCGGTGTGCGAGCTGCGCCGATGCTTCCATTTACGCTTCCTTTGCCGCGAGCGTCCGGAAACGCTCGCCTCGTTCCTCATAGTTCGAAAACATGTCGTAGCTGGAACAGGCCGGCGACAGAAGCACCGCCTCACCGGCGTGCGCTGCGGCGCGGGCGGCCTGCATCACTTCTTCGAAGTCGGATCCAAGCCGAACGACGTCAACGACCGGACGAAGGTCGGTCGCAATGATGGGCGCTGCCTCGCCGTACGCGATGACTCGTTTCACTTTTCTCCGCACCGCGTCTGCCAGCGGCGTATAGGCCTCCCCTTTGTGCCTCCCCCCGAGCAGCAGGACGGTCGGCCGCTCCATTCCGTCAATTGCGACGGCTGCCGAGCTGACGTTGGTAGCCTTGGAATCGTTGATCCACTGCACGCCACCAAATTCGCCGACGAGCTCGAGCCGGTGCGGAAGCGATCGAAAAGTCCTGAGCGCCTTTGCCATTCCCATCCGCGCTTTCTGCGTCTGGTGCGAGCGGTCCGCCGCCATCACGGCGAGCGACGCGGCCAGCGCATTCGCGACGTTGTGTTGGCCGAGCAGGGGGAGATCCTTGCGTTCGAGGAGCGGAGCTCCCAGCACCACGAGCTGATCGGTCCGCGCGTCGACGTAGGCTTCGGCTTCTCTCGAGACGGAGAATTCGTACTTGTGTCCGGCGATGTCGCGGACCATGCGGGCCACAGCTTCGTCGTCGTGATTGATGACCCACACCGAGTCGCCGTCGGCGTTTGCAAACAAGCGCGCCTTGTCGGAGTAATACTCTTCGACCGTCGAATACCGGTCGAGGTGATCCGGACTGAGGTTGGTCAGAACGCCGACGAGCGGCTTGAGGCTTGGCGTATCGTGCAGCTGGAACGACGACATCTCGAGCGATATCCATTTCGGCTGCTGCGCGCGCTCCGCTACCTCGGAGAGCGGCGTGCCGATGTTTCCAGCTTCGACGGTTTCGATGTCGAGCCCGCGGAGTAGGTGCGCGATGAGCGCGGTCGTGGTCGTCTTGCCGTTGGTTCCGGTGACTGCGATAATGCGCGGTCCGTCGAGAAAGTTGAGCGCGACCTCGACCTCGCTCGCGATCGGGATTCCCTTCTCTCTCGCAAAGGCGAGCGGGCGCGCCGAAGGGGGAACACCCGGACTTGTGACGACCAGTGCCGCGCGCGCGAGACGCTCCAGGTCGTGGCGTCCGATGTCGACTACAATCCCCGCCGCGCGCAGTTCTTCGGCGCATTTCCCTGTCGCCGGCGATGACACGACGTCGGACGCATAGACGTTGTATCCGTGCTTTCGCAGGAGCATCGCGACCGCGCGGCCGCTCCTCGCGAGACCTATGACCGCGATCTCGGCTCCCCCTTCGCGCGGCACGAGATCGCGCGGAGTCATCGCAGCTTCAGCGTGCTCAGCGCGATGAAGGCGGACAGCACTCCGAGTATCCAGAACCGGACAACCACCTGCGCCTCGTCCCAGCCCTTGACCTCGAAGTGGTGGTGCAACGGCGCTCGCTTGAACACTCGGTGCTCACGGGCGTACTCGATTCCGTATCGTCGCTTCCGGTACTTGAAGACGAAGCGTTGAATGATCACCGACATCATCTCGGCAACGAAGACAGCACCGACGAGGAGGAGTAGAAATTCCGACTTGAGGAGGATGGCCACCGACGCCAGTGCGCCGCCGAGCGCGAGCGAACCGGTATCGCCCATGAAGACTTCGGCTGGATGGGTGTTGTACCAGAGAAAACCAATGCACGCACCCATGAGCGCGGCGCAGAACACCGTCAGCTCTCCGGATCCGCGCAGAAAGTAAATGTGGAGGTACTGACTCGCGTCCACGCGGCCGACGACGTACGCATAGAACGCAAAAGTGAGCGCCGCAATCGCCGTGAGACCGGCCGCCAAACCGTCGAGACCATCGGTGACGTTCACGGCGTTACTGGTACCTGTCATCACGAAGGTCACGAACAGCACGTAGAGCCAACCGAGTCCCGCGGTGAGCGGGACGATCAGAATGTATTTGTAGAATGGCAGCGTGGTCGACGCACCGGGAAGCGTCGAGAGCGGATGCTTCCACAGGTAATAGCCAACGGCAAAACCGAGCGTCACCTGGCCGGCAAGCTTGTAGCTCTCCACGAGGCCCGTGTTCTTCTTTCCGGCGAGCTTCTGTTTGAGTTTGAGAAAATCGTCCCAGAAACCGATCGCGCCCATCCATCCCATCGAGATCATCGCGATCAGCACGTAACGATTGTCGAGGCGCGCCCACAGCAGCGTGCTGATTAGCGTCGCGCCAAGAATGATCAGGCCGCCCATGGTGGGTGTCCGTCCCTTCTGCTGATGCGCGTCAGGAGTGCCTTCGCGGATCACCTGGTGAAGTCGCATCCGCCGCAGTCGGCGCATGATGACGGGGCCGACGATCCAGGTCAGAAGGATTGCGCTCACCGCCGCGCCGGCCGCGCGAAAGGTTATCCACTGAAACAGTCGCAGAAACCCGAAATGCGGCAATCCTACGAATGGAACGAGCAGATAGTTCAGCACTATGCGGTGGCCCAGGTTGTTAGATGTGGAACGAGACGCTCGAGCTGCACACCACGTGACGCCTTGAGAAGGATGATCGCATTGCGCTGCAGCTTTGCCTGAAGCCGCGGCCACAGTTCATCAACATCCGACGCGGTGATCACCCGCCCGCGCTCCTTTTGCTTCTCCAGC
>DASWDV010000065.1:0-2374 GCA_036395075.1 Gemmatimonadaceae bacterium
AGGCCTCGATCCACAGGCGCGGCTCGACTTGTGGGAGATTCTTCGCGACCTGCATAACCGCGGACGCACCATCGTGATGACGACGCACTACATGGACGAAGCCGATCGTCTGTGCGATCGCCTCGCGATCATCGATCGCGGCAAGCTTCTCGCGCTCGACACTCCGCGCGCGCTGAAGGCGAAGGCGCCGGGCGGCACGTTGATCGAGCTGGTGCTGGACGGCGATTCGGCACCAGCAGCGGAAATCGCCGAGACGATCGGTGGCATCAGTCGCGTGGAAGCGGGTGATGGATTATTGCGCGCGCACAGCAGCCGCGGCGGTCAGAGCCTGCCTGCCCTGATCGAGGCGGCGGAATCCACCGGTCGCACCGTCACCGACATCCATCTCCTGCAGCCCAGTCTGGAGACCTTATTCGTGTCGCTGACCGGGAGGAAACTCGGATGACTGGCGCGGCGATGGCTGCTCCACGCGCGGAGGTGCGTCCGTCGTTTATTGTCCTCGCGCTGTTGCGGCGTGACATGCGGGTGGCGCGACGCGAGCTGCCGTTCTTCCTGCTGCGCACGACAATGCAGCCGCTCATGTTCGTCATCGTTTTCGGATATCTCTTGCCGCGGATGGGATTCATGGGCCGCGGCTACACAACTGCGCTTTTGCCCGGTGTACTGGCGATCAGTCTCACGTTCTCCAGCATCCAGTCAGTAGCGCTGCCGATGGTGCAGGATTTTGGATGGACCAAGGAGATAGAGGACAGACTGCTCGCGCCATTGCCGATCTGGCTCGTGGCGGCGGAGAAGATCGTCTCAGGCGTGCTGCAGGGCGTAGTATCCGCACTGTTCGTCCTTCCGGTCGCGCGCCTCATAATGGGCCCGATTCCAAATCTTACGTTCGGCCACATCGGTGACGTGCTACTGATCACCGTTCTGGGCGCCGCGGCCTTCTCTTCACTCGGTCTTTTCCTAGGCACAGCAATTCAGCCGCAGCAAATCGGACTGATGTTCGGGGTGATTCTGGCGCCGATGATCTTTTTCGGCTGCGCGTATTACCCGTGGCAGGGGTTGAGCACGGTGCCGATCATGAAATACGCGGTGCTGGTGAACCCGCTCGTCTACGTCGCGGAAGGAATGAGAGCGGCGCTGACGCCGGCAGCGCCGCACATGCCGCTCCCGATAGTAATCGTCGCGCTCATTGTGATCACTGCGATCTTCTGGACGCTAGGAATGCGGAGTTTCCTGAAGCGCGCGGTCGGCTAGGCTGCCAGGCGCGGGTTTGGCTTTCTCTTCGCCTTTGGTTTCATCCTCGCCCGCTTTCTCTCCAATTGGCGGGACGTCGGCGAGATCCATGCGCGGTGCGCGGGGAAGCGATAGCGTGAATGTCGAGCCTTTGCCGACTGTGCTCGCGACCGTGATCTCGCCGCCCATTGCCTGGGCCAGGTCGCGACTGATGGCCAACCCAAGCCCCACTCCCTGCACTGGCTGATTGAGTCGACGCTCGGCCTGAACGAACGGGTCGAAAATCCTTTCGAGCTTTTGCGGTGGAATGCCGGCGCCAGTATCCGCCACTGAAATCTCGATGCAGTTGCCAGCGGGTTTGGCGGAGAGCGTGATACTTCCGCCGGCATCGGTGAATTTCACAGCGTTGCCCAGCAGGTTCAGCACTATTTGCTGAAGCTTTTCGGGATCAGCCAGCACCGAGGCTGTCTTATCGCCGCCTTTGTACGAATAGCGAAGACCCTTCGCGAGAATCTGAGGCGCGATCATCGTCTCGGTATCGCGCAATGCCTCGTCGACTGGGACAGCGGTGAGTCGGTACTCCGTCTGGCCCGCATCTACTTTCGCGAAGTTGAGAACATCATTGATGAGAGTCAGCAGGTGCTGCTGGCTGCGTCTGATGCGCGCGATGTCCTGCGCCTGTTCGGCATTCAAGGAACCACGGACACCCATCGCCAGCAGCTCGGCGTATCCGCCGATCGCGTTGAGCGGAGTGCGCAGCTCGTGGCTCATACTGGCGAGGAATTCTGATTTCGCCTGGCTCGCGGCCCACGCCTCCTCTTCGGCTCTTTTCCGTTCTTCGATGTCGACCGCGATGCCAAGCCATGCGTTGACTTTTCCAGTCTCGTCGCGACCAGAGCTGGTGCGTGCAAGAAACCAACAGTAATCTCCGTTACTTTCGCGCAATCGAAACTCGACTTCGTAGTCTTCTCCATCGCCGACAGCCGATTTCCAGCTGTTCACAACACGCTCGCGGTCTTCGGGATGGATGGCAGTCATCCAACCCTCGCCGAGAGTGTCCTTCTCGGAGAGTCCGGTGTATTCGTACCAATAGGGATTGCAGTAAGTGATTTGTCCGTCAGGCCCGCCGAACCACACAACCTGG
>DASWDV010000066.1:0-6567 GCA_036395075.1 Gemmatimonadaceae bacterium
TCAATGCTGTGACGCGTGGGCTCGTCGACGTCGGCGGCTTCACCGAGGATGACCGCGTAGGCCGCAACACGACGCACGTGAGCACCGGTCTCGGCATCGTTGGCGTCGATGGCGTTGAGCAGCGTTTCCAAAGTCGCCGCGCCCAATCGCTCGGCCCTGATGCGAATGTTGTGTTCGCGGTAGAGCAGTCCGGTCGCCGCCGCGCCGACGGATAATGGAACGACGTCCCTCATTCCTTTCGTTTAGGCAAAAAGCGTACGCTCACCTGCAGCGTTCGCCCGAGAAAGCGACTGCTCTCGAACGATTACATTCACGCATGACTGTGGCCCGCGTCAACGTGAAAGGAGCGCGCCGGTGGCTTGACGGACATCCGTGGATCTACCGCTCGGATGTAACCGAGCGACCCGTGATGGATTCCGGTGCAGTACTTGTCCACGACAATCGCGGCAAGCCAATCGGGTGGGCGCTCTGGAGTCCGCTTTCCGAGATCTCGCTCCGTCTGCTTGACCGAGACCCCGATGCAATCATCGACCAGGCATGGTGGGACGAGCGTATTGCGTCGGCGATAGCACGCCGAGTGACGCTGGAGGACCACACCAACGCCTTGCGGCTGGTCCACGGGGAAGCCGATGGTTGTCCATCGCTCGTCTGCGATCGCTACGACGAATGGCTCGTCGTGCAATTCATGAGCGCGGGTCTGGAGCGTTTCAGAGAGGAAATCCTCGCATCACTGCGATCACTGGTAGACCCCTCCGGGATTCTGGCGCGGAATGACGTGGCGCTGCGCGCGAAGGAAGGATTGCCGCGAGAGACGGTCGTTTTGCATGGGGAAGTGCCGCGCGAGATCGAGGTGCACGAGTACGGAATAAAGTTTCTCGCCGCGCCATGGACCGGCCAGAAGACCGGCGCGTTCCTCGACCAGCGCGAGAATCGACATTTCGTCGGCACAGTCGCGCGCGGGAGAGCGCTGGATTGCTTCAGCTATCACGGCTCGTTCGCCCTGCATCTGGCGCGGAAAGCGACGCACGTAATGGCGCTGGACGCGTCTGGGCCCGCGCTCGCGCGCGCGGCGGAGAACGCAGCGCGGAATTCACTCCACAACATTTCGTTTGTCGAGGCGAACGCGTTCGACTACCTGCGTGAGAAAGAGCGCGAGGGCGCAATGTTCGATACGATCGTCCTCGATCCGCCGGCGTTCGCGAAGACTCGCGCGGCACTGCCGGGCGCAATGCGCGGTTACAAGGACATCAATCTCCGAGCGATGCGACTGCTTGCCCCAGGCGGTTTACTCTACACCGCGAGCTGCAGTTTTCATCTGACAAAGACGCTGTTTCTGGAAATGCTCCAGGATGCGGCTATGGACAGCGGACGCCGCGTCTCGATCCGCGCGCTCACGGGTCAGCCGCTCGATCATCCTGAGGTCCTGTCGATCCCGGAGACCGGATATATCAAGGGCGCGCTGCTCGAGGTCATGGATTAGCACCTCGCCCTCGCACCCGATTACTTCCGCTGGCAATCGGGACAGAAGTAAGTCGAGCGGCCCGCTTGAACGACGCGCTGGATCGTTCCGCCACAGCGGCGGCATTCTTTTCCCTCGCGATCGTAGACGGCGAAGCGACCGGGACCGCGCGCGTCGGTGTAGCGTCCGGGCAACCGTTTTTTCGGGCTCAGGACGAGTCTGATCGCGGACAACAATCTGTCCAGGTTATCTCGATCAACCAGTGATGCCGGCGTGCGCGGATCCATCTCTGCTTCCCAGAGCGCTTCCGCAGCGTAAATGTTTCCGAGTCCGGCGACGACGGACTGGTCCATGAGGGCGGCCTTGATCGCGATCTTCTTTTTCCTGAGCGCTTCCAGTAAGTAGTCGCTATCGAGCGATTGGTCGCTGGCTTCGCGGCCGAGCTTCGGCAACGACGACGCGCCCTTTTTGTCCAGAGTTATGGAGGAGAGCGCGCGGGGATCGACGAGAGAAATCCGCGTCCCATCGCTCAGTTCGATGACCGCGCGCGCGTAGCGGTCGAGCGGATCGGAGGTGGCACCGACTTCCCAGTCGCCGTTCATCCGAAAGTGCACGACGAGCGTATCGCCACTGTCCAGGCGCAGGAGCTGGTGCTTCCCGCGTCGCTCGATGCTCTCGATTCGCCGTCCTTTCACCGAGCGCGATTGCGACGGCGGCAATTTGCGCTTGAGGGAAGGATGGATCGCCTTGACGGCGGCGATCTTCTTTCCGACAGCCGCGCGAGTCAGTCGGCGAGCGGCGCGTTCGACTTCGGGAAGCTCAGGCAATGCTCTTTCCTCGCACGTTCCGGGACTGGTGGTCCGCTTCGCGCGCTCCGGTTGCATACTGGCGCGTAGCGAACTACAGTAAGTTTAAACCATAGCGATAGCGGCAAAAATTCCGCCGCCCGCGAGTGCAGCCGCCCCCGAAAATCTTTTGGAGATGTTCCCAACGTGTCCAGTAGCTCAGAGACCACGAAAAAATCGTTGCGCGTCCTCCTGATCGAAAACAGCAAAGCAGAATGCGAGCTCATCAAAGCGCAGCTAGAGAAGAGCGGCATTAGCGCACTCATCGAGTGCGTCGATACGGAGAACGGATTCGTTACCGCTCTAAAGGGCTTCGCCCCTGATGTGGTGCTGTCCGACTACCCGCTCGCACAATTCGATGCCGACGCCGCGCTCAAAGTGTTGCGCGAGCTCAGTCCGACGACGCCGCTCATCGTCGTGACCGAGTCGCTCAATGGCGACAAATCGGTAGCCTTCGTCCGCGCGGGAGTGGAAGATCTCGTCCTAAAGCGAAACCTCGGTCGCCTGGCGGCCTCGATCGAAAACGCCGTCAGCCTCCGCCAGCCGCTGGAGAAGCTGACCCGCCGTCAGCTCGAGGTGCTCAAGCTTGTCGCGGAGGGTCGTCGCACACGAGAGATAGCAAAGCAGCTCCGACTGAGCGAAAAGACGGTCGAGAGTCACCGCGGCGAGGTAATGAAGAGACTCGACTTACCCGATGTCGTCCGCCTCGTTCATTACGCCGTGCGCGTTGGTTTGATCTCGATGGCGGCGTAGGCTCACGGCAGAGCTCCGCACATTCGCACTTGCGACCAGAGGCGGGTTCTCTACTTTAAACACCTGGCTGCCGCACGTTCCTCCTGCTCGACGCCATGTCCCAACAAAATCCTCGCTCTCTAAAGTACGAATACGAGCTGTACGTAGAGAACGAGATCGAGAATTACAAGGAGTCGGTGTCGCGCTCAGCCATCCTCAAAATTGGAGACGAGGCGGCTGCGTCGCTCCGGTCCGGAGAGCAGTTCGCGATGAACGAACTGCTGCTGTGGGCAGAGGTGGATCGCATAATCCGAAAGCGCCTGCGCATTCCGGGTTACGATACGTGGCGCAGAAAGCGAATCAAGATGCTCGAGGAATATCGTCGTCCGGAACATTGGGGGATTCGCCCGGATGGCATTCTCGCGCGCGAGATCCATCCACCCGCTGAATCCAAAGTTCTCGTCGCGGGCGGCGATATCGATCGAACGGCGCTCTACCTTGCCGCGCATGGGTGCGATGTCACCGCCGTCGATCGCGAGGTGAATTCGCTCGAGCGAGTCATGAATGCGGCTCAGGCCGCCGGGTTGGCGGACCGCATCCAGGGTTATGTCGCCGATCTCGGGGACTGGAGTCCGGACGTCCCCCTCGGCGCGCTTGTCTGCACATCGGAAGCTTTCACCGGGCTTTCCGCCGAGGAGCGCGGGCGGGCATTCGAGCTTCTCCAGGGAGCGACACGAGATGGGGGCGTACATCTCGTTGGAACGATAGTCCGCGGAAATCGCGGCGTCTCGGTAACCGAGCTGCGACGTCAGTACAAAGGTTGGTCGATCTCGGTAGAAGACGACTCCAGCTCGACAAAGACCTTTCTGGCGAGAAAGATCGCCAGCTGACCTCGTGTCCTAAAGACACTGGTGTCCCCGATAGGAGTGTCATTTAGCGACACTCTGCTTCGTCTCTCTCAGGCTGATTCCCTACAACCTCCTTTATGACAAGGACTTGGATATCCCGGTCCGCTCGGCATGTTGGCTGCTTCAGCAAGGACCAACTGATCGTGCGACAACCATCAAGTGAGAGATTTATGAAGAAGGATCGTAAGGAAACGAATTCGTCGGAGCCGCTCGGAATTGTTATTTCCGGGGGCGACAAGACCCAGCCGGTCCCGGTTTTTTCAGCTTACATCTGGGGACCCGTTCCCTCAGAGACCGAAGAATCAGCGACGCGCGCCGCGTAGGCGGGCGCCGCTAGTAGCCGCTACTATAAGAGAGTAGCGAGAGAGAGCAGCCGGAGCTGGCGCAGCAAGCCGGAACAGGAATCAAATCGATGCAGGCCCCGTCAAGGATGGCGGGGCCTTTTGCATCAGCGGATACTGCAACACGTTGTCACGGAGCCTTTAACCGGTACGGCGCTTGCCCGATCCGATACCGTGGAACACCCGGCTCCCAACTGGGAAGGCGAGCGTCACGCGCTCTTGTCGCAACGCATCTCCGATATCGGCCTGGAGATCCGTGGAACGCTGCTCGAGAAGCTGGTCAATCAGCTCTATGACGAGCTGGCTGCGCGGGGCCTCGCGTTTCGCCCGCCAGTTTATCTGAGCGATCAGTGGGGATGTCCTGATGGGACGCCTTTGATCGGTGTGCCCTTCTATCTTGCCGACGCCCGTCTCTCGAAAATCGAAGAGGACTACTCGGCGGCAGTCGAAGGCGCCGAAGAATCGATGCGCTATCTGCGTCACGAGGCAGGTCACGCTTTCAACTATGCCTATCGACTTTATGACCGTCCCGATTGGCGAAAAATGTTCGGACCGTATTCGCGTCCGTACAGAGAGCGATACCGCGCCGATCCATTCTCGCACGACTTCGTGCGTCACATTCTCGGCTGGTACGCGCAAAAGCACCCCGACGAGGATTTCGCGGAGTCCTTTGCGGTGTGGCTTACGCCGGAGCTGGATTGGCGGCGCGCGTACGAAGGCTGGGGGGCGCTCCGGAAGCTGGAGTACGTGGACAGAGTGATGAAGGAGGTCGCGCGCAAAGTGCCCGACGTGCCCGAACCGACGGCGGATGATCTGCCTGTGGCGGCGATGCAGTACACGGTCGCCGAACACTATGAAGAGAGCGAAGAACGCATCCCGATTCGCGATCCGCGGATCTTTGACGGCGACCTCAAGACGATCTTCGTGGCGGTTGAGCAGGCGCCGGCCGCCGCGGCGGCGGCCGACTTCATCGCCAGACACAAGCGCGAAATAGTGACACGCATCGCGTACTGGACCGGCGAGAACGCATCCTCCGTTCGCCAATTCGTCGACTTTCTCGCCGAGCGCGTCAAGCAGCTCGATCTACGGCTGGGCGGTCTCGAGGCGTCGACCCTCATCGAGCTCACCGCGTTTGGAACCGCGGTGATGATGAACTACCGGCACACCAACGCCATCGACGGCACCGAAACGGCCGACGACACGTGAAGATCACTGTCCTGCACAGCAAGGACGCGGCCGATCCGCCGGCCGATCCACTGCTCGATCAGCTCGACACTGCTCTCACAGCGAGTGGTCACGCGCCGCGGCGCCTGGCTGTCGACGATTCAGTGCAGCCGCTCATCGAGCACCTGACGAATCCACAGCCGGAGCTCGTTTTCAACCTCGCTGAATCTTTTCGGGGGCGAAGCGCGCTGGAGTCGAATGTCGCGGCGCTGCTCAATCTTCTCGATCTTCGATACACGGGCTCGAGTCCCGCTGGTCTCATTCTCGCCGGCGACAAAGCGCTGGCGAAAAAGGTTCTGGCGTTTCACGGAATTCAGAGCGCGAAGTTCGCAACGGTGTATCGGGGGCAGGTCGACTGGTCAGGCGACATCGCCTTCCCGCTTCTCGTGAAACCCCCGCAAGAGGACTCCTCACTCGGCATCAGCCAGAAGTCGGTGGTGAACGACGTGAAGGAGCTGCTCGACGTGATCAGCAGCACCCAGCAGGAATACCAATCGCCGGTGCTGGTTGAGGAATTCATCGACGGCAGGGAATTCTATGTGGGTGTCATCGGCAACAGCCGGGTTGAGGCGCTGCCGCTGATCGAGCTGGATTTTTCGGGATTTCCACCGGGATTGCCGAAGATCGCGAGCTGGGAAGCGAAGTGGGGCGACGACGGCGACGAGAGAGGCGCCCAATTCGAGGGCACTCAGTCGATTTTCCCCACAGATCTTTCCGATGAGATGGCGGAGAAGATCCAGCGCGTCGCCATCGATTCCTTCCAGGCGCTGCGCCTGCGCGACTACGCTCGCATCGACCTCCGTGTCACGCCCGAAGGAGAGATCTTCGTCATCGAGGCAAATCCGAATTGCTATCTCGAGCAGCGCAGCGAATTTGCGCGGGCGGCGCAGAAGTCCGGACTGGAATATCCCGCACTGATTGCCCGCATTGTGGAGCTGGCGAGTGCGCGCTACTCTCGCTGACAAGAAAAAAAGCCGGCGTTGCCGCCGGCTTCCGTTCAGAATCGCATAGTCACTAGCGGCGGCGCTTGCGTGCTGCCTTGCGTGCTGCCTTGCGCG
>DASWDV010000067.1:0-9676 GCA_036395075.1 Gemmatimonadaceae bacterium
GATTCTGGGAGTTGCGCAGATCGTAATAACTCGTGAGCAGCTCCGGCGCCGGTGGCGCCGTATACACCACCGCAAGCGTCCTGCTCGTGAATGGATACTCGGCGAGATGGTGCCCGCCACCGCAAGCGGCTAGCGATCCGACGAGTACAGCGGTTGCGGGCAACGCGCGCGCTGCGGTCCAACGATGGCTCAGCGAGGTCCTACTCATTTGATTGTCCTTAGCGGGTAGATGCGAGTAGCGGCGGCCAATGGGGCCGCCGCTGGACTCACTATCTAGACGACACGGAATGGCCGGGGTTACGTCACGCGCGCGTTTCCAGGCGGGAATCCGTCGACGGTTTGTTTGGTAGCGCCGGCTGCCGGGCAGCCGCGCGCTCGAACGCGGCGACGTCGGCGTAGTAACGGCGCGCGATGTCCGCCAACGCGGGATTCGTATACAGCTCGGCGACCGGATTATGGATCACCTCGGCGATCCGTGTGGCTACTTCTTCCGGAGTTTGGGCGTTCATTGGCCCTGCCCCCGGCGCGCCAGCGTTTATCGGCGGACGAACTTCGCCACGAACGTTGCGGGCAAAGTCAGTCGTCACGACGCCCGGCATGATCAGCGAGACATGGATTCCGGGATACGCGCCGAGATCCATACGAAGATTTGCGGTCAGTGAATTGAGTGCGGCTTTCGATGCGCTGTAGACCGAGCGAAAGCTGGCAATGGGTACGCGTCCGAGAAACGACGAGACGTTGATGAGATGTCCCTCGCCTCGCTCGATGAAATGCGGTACCGCGGCTTGCATCCCGTAAATCGCCGACTTGACGTTGACAGCGATCATCTCGTCCACGTCTTCATCGGTGAGTTCGAGGACGGATCGAGTGATGCCGCGGCCAGCGTTGTTGACCCACACGTCGATCTGAGCGAATTCCTCGAGTGCCCGATCGCGTAGGTCGAAAACCTGATCGCGCCGGCTGACGTCGGCCTTGACCGCGAGCGCGCCTGATGCCCCGAGCGCGCGAACGGCGTCGGTGACATCATCGAGCTCGCGTTGACGTCTGGCCGCGAGTACGAGCCGCGCTCCTTCGGGAGCCAGCGAGCGAGCGAGAGCGGCACCGATTCCGCCGCTCGCACCGGTGATCACGACCACGCGCGATTTCACATCCATATCACGACTCGTCCTCCATCAGCGATCGTTGATCGAGGATGGTTACCGCTTCCCGCCCATTCGACGCCCGCTTACCGGGCCCAGGTCGATAGCGAGCGCGATGACGAGTCCGGCTACGGGCCAGAACGTCCAATGACCGCCAAACCAATTGTGCACGGCCGAATACCACAGAAGTGTCGTCGGCAGAAACACGAAGCCGATGATCGGCCAGAGGATGTTGTCGAAGACGCCACGGAACCAGTGGGTGAAGAACCAGAGTACAGCGACGACCAGTCGCGGGGCAGCAAGGGCCAGCAGAGTCATGATGCACGGCATCGTCAGGAATCCTCGCGCGCTCGGCGCTTCGAAGTGGAGTTGTCGATGATTCCGATCCTTGGTTCTGTCGCGTTCAACTCGCGCTGCTCAATCCGGTTTTTCATTGCCATCTCATCCGCATTGTTCGTGCGAGACGAGTCGGCGAGACACATCAGCCAGAAAATGTCGGGGGCCACTGCATGCGCAAAACTCAGCGTGGGAGGGCTGTTGTTTCACCGCGCTCCGCCAACAACTTGGCGGAGAATCGCTGCGCTTCCGCGATCCGCTCGACTTCGACGGCGATGGCGTCGACTGACTGCTGCAGCTGTTCGAACCGCTGATCGTAGATCGGGCTAGGCAGCTCGCGGCTCGGAGTGTTTCGCTTGAGTCCGCGCACCAGGCCCACAACGATTACAGAGAGTGCTCCTGCCATTGCGACGACGACGGCGGCGACTACGGCAAAACTGATAACATCAGGATCCATGACGCCTACTCGAAAAAGGGGCTGATTTCTCCATAAGATACTTACGTTGCGATCGAGCTGGGGTTTCTATCACGCCAGTGAATTACGGAAATCCAAACCTCCTTAAGACATGCTGAAAGCCCCCAGGTACGACGCAATAGTAGTCGGACTCGGAGCGATGGGAAGTGCGACACTCTTCCACCTCGCGCGGCGCGGAGTCCGCGTGCTGGGCCTGGAACAGTTCACTCCCGGGCACGGGCTGGGCTCCTCTCACGGCGACAGCCGCATCATCCGCGAGACCTACTTCGAGCATCCGCTGTATGTGCCGCTGGTCCAAAGGGCACACACGCTGTGGCGCGAGCTCGAGCAGACAGCAGGGAAGTCGCTGATGACGATCACCGGCGGCCTGATGATCGGCCCAGCCGATGGAACGGTTGTCACCGGTACGCTCGAGAGCGCGCGTCAACACAACCTGCCGCACCAGATCCTCACGGCGGACCAAGTATCTGAGAGATTCCCGGCCTTTCGCCTGGCACCCCATCTCGTGAGTGTCCTGGACCCGCGAGCCGGCTATCTCGACCCGGAGGCATGCAATACTGCCCACCTCGATCAAGCGCGCGCACTTGGCGCGGAATCTCGCTTCAACGAGCCGGTGGTCGAGTGGACCGCGGAGGCCGACCACCTTCGGGTGAAGACGCGCACGGCGGATTACGAGACGAATCGGCTGGTTCTGGCGTGCGGAGCGTGGACCCGCGAGGTGACACAAGGCGTAGATCTTCCGCTGGCGGTAGAGCGACAATCGGTGTTTTGGCTTGAGCCCAAATCGGCCGACAAATCCTACGAACCCACCGACTTCCCGATTTACGCCTACGAGTTCAAGTCGGGAACGATCTGTTACGGCTTTCCACGACTACCACGCGGCGTGAAAGCGTCGGTGATGCACGACGGCACGATCGTACCGGATCCCGACCGCGTGGATCGCGTCGTTGCGCCCAACGAGGTGAACGCGCTACGAGCCGCTCTCCGGCCGGTGCTGCCGGATTTGGCGGAGGCGCCCGTTCGAGAGACGAGCGTCTGTCTCTTTACCAACACTCCGGACCACGATTTTGTCATCGACTTCCATCCGCGTGATCGTAGAGTGCTCATATCGAGTCCGTGTTCGGGTCACGGATTCAAGTTTGCCAGCGCGATCGGAGAGCTGCAGGCCGATCTCGTCACCACAGGAACCACCGCCATGGATCTTACGCCGTTTCGACTTGGCAGGTGGTCTGCCTGAGAAGCGTGGGTCGAGAAAGTCAGACTGCCCGACTCCGGACTCAAAACTCCAGCGTAGACAAGTACGCATAATCGCGGCGCGCGCTGTCGAGCGGAGCGCCCGGATACGATTCCTGCTCGACGTACAACACCTTGTCGTCGATGTGGTCGATGCTCGCGAGCAGGCGCTTGAAATCGATGACGCCTTTGCCCAGCTCGACATCGTGATCCGCGCCCAGGGCGGGCGCATCCTTGATGTGGAAGAGCCAGTATCGATTTCCATAGCGCTTCATATACTCGAGCGGATCTTTGCCGCCGATGGCCATGTTGCCCGTGTCGAGCTGCAGCCAGACCACCGAAGGATCCGTGCGCTCGACGAACACGTCATAGGGAATCGCTCCGTTGATTGGTCTGAAATCCCACGCTTCGTCGTGGAAGCCGAGGCGCATGCCGCTGCGTAACGCGCGCGCGCCGGCCTCGTTGAATCGATCAGCCCAGCGGCGATATCCATCGAGGCCCAGATGCTCGGCGTCCGGCAGGCTGGCGACGATCAGGTATTGGTGGCCAAGTATTTTCGCTATGTCGATCTGTCGTTCCAGATCGTCGACGACATTCGCCTCGACGTGCGTCGACGGGGCGCGCAAGCCATTCCGGTCGAGGATCGCACGCAAACGAGCGGGCGGCATGCCAAAGTTGTTCATCGAGGCGAGCAGCTCCACATCCTTGTAACCCGTCTGCGCGATGTTGACGAGCGTTCCCTCCAGGTCGCGGCGCGCGTCGTCGCGCAAAGTGTAAAGCTGTATGCCCACTCGCCGAAGCCGCCGACCACCAGGGGTCAGGCTGACGGTACGTGGTGCGCACGCCAGTTGGGGAGCCGCCGCCACCAGTCCCAGGGTTGCCAGGAAATTGCGTCGATTCATGGTTTGCTCCTAAGCGTGGTCGTCGTCATCGAGTGCAGAATCGGTCGCGCTGGCATTGCTTCTCCTTTCCTTTCGGCGGCGTAAGTCATACGATATTCCCGACCCGGACGATAGAGCAAGCGGACGCGCGCGAGATGTGCAGCGACCAACAGGAGACGCTTATGGCAAAGGGCAACTTTTCGCGACGTGAGTTTCTCGAAGTGAGCGCTGCCGCCGCGGGTGGGTCGCTTGCGGCGAGAAGCGTCCTACTGACTGAGCCCACGCCAGATCGAGCCCAGCGAGTCGCGCCAAGCGATCGGGTTCGCTTTGGAATGATCGGTATCGGCATGCAGGGTTCCGGATTGCTCGGGACGTCCATCACGATTCCCGGAGTGGAATGTGCCGCTGCCGCCGATCTCTACGATGGCAGACACACCCTGGCTCGTGAGATCGTGCGTCCGGACCTGCCCGTGACACGGCGCTATCGGGAGCTTCTTGACAACAAGGACATCGACTGCATCGTCGCGGCTGTTCCCGATCACTGGCACCGGCAGGTGGTGATCGACGCCGTCAGCGCGGGGAAAGACATCTACTGTGAGAAGCCGATGTCTCACACGGCCGCCGACG
Source organism: Gemmatimonadaceae bacterium (assembly GCA_036395075.1). Lineage (GTDB taxonomy): Bacteria > Gemmatimonadota > Gemmatimonadetes > Gemmatimonadales > Gemmatimonadaceae > UBA4720. The sequence continues at coordinate 4,692 of DASWDV010000067.1, forward strand.
GCGTTGCCATGCTCGGCGCGGCGCAGAAGAGCGGGCGCATCGTCCAGATCGGATCACAGCGGGTCAGCTCGCAGGTTTGTGCAAAGGCGAAGGAGATCGTCGCGCAGGGACTGCTGGGCGATCTCATGCTGGTCGAGGGATGGCTCGGCCGGAACGATCCTACCGGTGCCTGGCAATACCCACCGCCGTTCGATCTCTCGCCACAGAATCTCGACTGGGACACTTGGCAGGGCGACGTCGTTCCGAAGATCCCGTTCAATCCGAACGTCTTCGCGCGCTGGCGCTGCTGGAAGGAGTACGGGACCGGGGTCGCTGGCGATCTACTCGTGCACCTCGTCAGCGGAATGATGTTCATGCTTGGCATCACCGACCCGCCGAGGCAAGCAGCGGCGGTTGGTGGAATTCGCCACTGGAAGGATGGTCGCAACATGCCAGACGTGCACGGCGTGGTGTATTACTACGGCGATTTGCCGGTCTACATGCGGCTCAACCTGGCGACAGAGATGCCGGAGACCTATCGGATTCAGGGCTCGAGGGGATTACTGGAAGTGACCGGATCTACCGTGAGCTTCACACCCCAGCTCGGTATCGACACCTATCCGAGCTATTACACGGGAAGTTTTCCGCGAGCCATGCGCGAGGAGTATCTAAAGCGGTGGCACGCTGAGAACGACGAGAAGCTGGCAAAGCTGCCGCCGCAGGAATCAGTCACGTATCGAATGAACGATTTCGACGACATCCGGCCTCACCTCGCGAATTTTTTCGACGCGGTCCGGACGAGGCGGCCGGTAGTGGAGAACGCGCTCTTCGGCCACAACGCCGCGCTGGCGTGTCACATGGCCAACGAGTCGTATTTCAGGAAAACTGCCGTGCGGTGGGACGAAGCCTCGAAGACGATCAAGAATTCCTGATCGGAGGGGAGCTCCGTCCAACGCGTCCGAGAAGGAATCCGGCGCCGAGCATGACGGCGCCGACGACGAGCGCCCCTGTCGCAAGCGTGGCCATCGCAGGCAACTCGAGGCGAGTGTCGCCTTGTCGCGCGAAAAAGGATAGGACGATGACCACCGTGCCGAATGTGATCAGAATGCCACCGATGCCCATCAGCATCGCTGCTATGCCCGCGCGCATTTGTGTCCTCGGTTAGATCAACTGAACGATAATTGTGGAGGCCAAGGACCGTCGCGTACCGGCCACGGCGTGGAGCTTCAAGAGTCTAGCGTGTGACTGCGATCGTGATGTTCCGATACTCGATAGGTCCGTGATCGCCCTGCAGCATCAGCGGACCCGGCATGCCTTCGTTGCTGTCCAGGGCGCCTCCAGTGATTCCCGGAATCTCTCGATTCCAGATTACCGTCTGCCCGTTTGCCACGACAGTGACCATCCGCCCGACGAGCGCGATGTCGTAGGACTGCCATTCTCCCGCATGTCTCGCCGCGATCTCGCTCGGCGCGATGAAACCGTAAATGCCACTGAAGCGATCGCTCGCCGGCTCGGCGCCAAAATCGTCTTCGATCTGGACTTCGTGCCTTCCTCGCAGGTAGACGCCGCTGTTGCTCTCCTTTGGATAACGGAATTCGACATGCAGCGCGAAATCGCTGAAGGTTCGGTCGGTCACCAGGTTCGCGCCGGACCGTGGGCTGCTGAGTATGCCATCGCTCACGGTCCACTGATTCGGTCCGCCGATCGCCCGCCAACCGCCAAGGTCATTGGCGTGGATAAGGGCGATCGGCGCGCCCCACACAGGCGGTGCCGAACGCTCGAGACGTGGTGCGCGCACGGCGGTCCATTCATAGCGCTTCCCATCGGGAAAGCGCATGCGTCCAGTCAGACGATAACCCTGTAGACGCCCCTGCACACTGAGATCTTCAGTCCCTTCTTCCCACTGCGGGGGAATGGAGAAGCGGAGCGAGTCTCCCTTCACTACGACGCGCGATATCGGTCGTGCGCTGCCAACGATTCCGACGAACCGCCCGACCAGTGCGTTGCGGCCGGAGCTTTCCACCTCGAGCCATGATGGCCGCGCGCCATCCGGCGTCGTGATCGTGATGTCCCAGCGTCCGACCAGCCTCTCATCGGGCGCTGTCGGCGGCGGTGTGTTTACGGTTCCTGCGTTTGGCGCGGCTGAAAACAGCGCCGCAATCACTAAGGCGATGAACCTGCTCATGATTTAATTCTTCTCACGCATGGCCAGCCAAGGCTTTCTCTCCCGGTTTGTAATCGACGCACGGGTCGTACCTGCCTGGCGACTCCATGTACTGCTGCGCCTGGGTCATCCCGATCTCCGACGTGAAATAGCCGAGTAGCGCCAGCTCTTTCATCATGCGGAAATAACCCTTCGCGGGTCGCTCAGTGACTTTCGTAACCGTCGTTGCCGTCGATGGCGGCGGATTCTGCTCTTTCTCGGCGAGAAACTGATCGGATTTTTCCTTTGCTTCCGCCTTTCGCTTCTCCGAGAGATTGAATTCTTCCCGATCGAGAGTCTGGAGCAACGCGAGTCGCTGCTCCGGAGTTGCTTTCATGAACGTCGCACCGTTCTTGTCCTTGCTCGCGTCGTCGAGCTTCCGCATCCCGTCGCGGAAAATCCCGTCGTCTTCGGGGCTGTAGGTGTCTTTCACCATGAGCGCCATGAACGCGCCGGTCTTGGCCGCCTTCGCGCCGGGAGTACTGGTTGCCGGCAGAATGGTATCCGCGATCTCGTCGAGATACGCAATCTCGTCCGCAGTGAAGGGCTGGCCGACTTTGTTTTCGCGGCAGCCAGTGATGAGAGCGGTGCCCCCAGTCAGCGCGATTCCTCCCAGAATGGCGGCGACCCGTAACACTGCTTCGCGTCGAGTGATCATTTCCGGCGTGTCGAGCAGGCCGATATCGTTATCAGTCATCAAAGGCTCCGGTCAGATGTTACGACGGTTCAGTTCGTTTACCGCAAAATCAGCGGCACGCGCAGTGAGCGCCATGTAGGTCAGGGACGGATTCACACACGCCGCCGAGGCCATGCACGAACCGTCAGTCACGAAGACGTTCGGTGCATCCCACACCTGGTTGTGCGCGTTGAGTACTGACGTCTTGGGATCTCGTCCCATTCGTGCAGTGCCCATCTCGTGAATTCCCTGACCCGGGAAGTATCCGGCGTCGTAAACCGTTACTTCCTTGACGCCGCTCGCCTGCAGCAGCTCGGCCATGTCGACCTGCATGTCGCGGCGCATCGCCTTCTCGTTCTCACCAATCGCGCAGTCGATTGCGAGCACCGGCATCCCCCATTTGTCTTTCTTTGTAGTATCGATCGACACCTTGTTCGCGTGATTTGGTAGCATCTCGCCGAAGGCCGTTGCGCCGATGGTCCAGCCGCCGGGCATCGACATCGCATCCTTGAACTGTCCGCCGACTCCCAGCTCGGCGACCGCTCTACCCCAACCTTCTCTTCCGGCACCGCCCTGATAACCGAAGCCGCGCAGATAGGAGCGCTTGTCGCCAAAAAGATTTCGGTAGCGCGGGATGTAGAAGCCGTTCGGACGTCGACCGAAGTAGTACTTGTCCTCGAGTCCTTCGAGCTTGCCGTTTGCTCCAGCCCGGAAGTGATGGTCCATCAGGTTATGACCGAGCTCACCGGAGCTACTCCCGAGACCACCCGGCCAGACATCAGTTGCCGACCGCATCAAGAGCCAGGTCGAGTTGAGCGTCGATGCGCACAGGAAGATGATCTTCGCCTTGTAGTCGGTCATCTGATTGTTGAGGCCGTCCATCACGCGCACGCCGGTCGCTCGCTTGGTGTTCTTGTCGTACAGGACCTCGCTGACGATCGCCCACGGCTTGAGCGTCATGCGGCCGGTTTTCGCGGCGTGTGGCAGCGTCGATGACTGCGAGCTGAAGTACGCGCCGTATGGACAGCCGAGCCAGCACGCATTTCGATACTGGCATTGAGTGCGACCATCGTGCGGCCGCGTGAGATTGGCAGAGCGTCCGGGAATGATGCGGCGATGCGGACCGAAGATCTTGTTCGCCTTCTCGGCGACGAGTTGCTCGCCGCAGTTCAACTGCATCGGTGGAAGGAACTGGCCGTCGGGCAGCTGCGGCATGCCCTCGAGAGATCCATTGATGCCCGCATGCTTCTCGACGTAATCGTACCACGGCGAGATCTCCGCGTAGCGGATCGGCCAATCGATCGCAACTCCTTCCTTGGCGTTGGCCTCGAAATCGAAATCGCTGTGGCGGTAGCTTTGCCGCCCCCACATCAGCGAGCGTCCGCCGACGTGATAGCCGCGGTACCAGTCGAAGCGCTTTACTTCGGTGTAAGGCGAATCCCTGTCTGATGCCCAGTAGTCGAGATTTGTTTCGTTGAGCGGGTAATCTCTCTTGAGGACTGGATACATCTCCTCCATCGCTCTCGTGCGACCGCCGCGGTGGGGATACTGCCAAGGCGCCTTGGTGGCGTTGACGTAGTCCTTGATGTGCTCGATGTTTTTGCCGCGCTCGAGCACGAGCACGCGAAGTCCTTTTTCGGTGAGCTCCTTGGCGGCCCACCCTCCGGAGATTCCGGATCCCACGACGATCGCATCGTACTCAGGCTTCTGCATGACGTCCTCGCTGGCGTTTCGTACGGCGCGCGCCGAAAGCGGTTTCGTGGCTGAAAGCACGATCGGCGCTGCGCTGCGAATATGGTGACATGACCACGGGATGCTCAAGCACTACGCCAAGGGCGGCGGAGATACTCATCCCCCTGCTTGACTCACGAGCTCCGAAAAACCGGTGGCGGTGTTGACGCGCTGCCGAACCATCCCAAGGTCCCGCACCGCACGAACCTCGACGCAGCCGGTACGGGCCCATGGGAACTGCGCGGCGATCCGGACAGCCTCGTCCATGTCGCTGGCTTCGATGAGGTTGAATCCGCCGAGGACTTCTTTTGCTTCGGTGAATGGTCCGTCGACAGTCGTCTGCCGTCCGTTCCGAATGCGCACCGACCTGGCGGTCGATGGCTCCTCGAGCTGCTG
>DASWDV010000068.1:0-6339 GCA_036395075.1 Gemmatimonadaceae bacterium
GACTCGGAGAGCGTCTGCCACTCCTCGGGGAAAGCTCCGGACGCAATCGTTCGGCCGGTCCTCAGCAACAATCGCTCGACAAACGGCAGTGACTGGATCTTCTCCAGCGCTTCGATATCGATCTCTTTGTCGAGACTCGAGACATCGACGACGATGGCCGGCCCGAAGAAAGCGTCGAGCGACAGCTCGTGGGAGCCGGCCCAACCCTCTCGCACGTGGAGTGGAGCGTCCGCGTGGGTACCGACGTGAGGGCTCGAGTTGAATGAAGATACGTTCACGCTTGCCCCCGCCCCGATCAGCGAAGCCCACCCACACGTAAAGGGAGTATCGCCCGGCCACTCCGGCGTGTCGGGGTTGACCATCACACTAATGTCGCGAAGCGCGGCCTCTTTACCGTTCACGCTCTAGAGGGAAGCGGGAAGCGAGACGCGGGGAAGGAATTGTCCGATTATCGCCGCCCCACGAGTTGTTTCGCCGTCTCTACCATCCGATCTACAGTGATGCCGAGGTGCTTGTAGATCTCGGCGGCGGGCGCGGACGCGCCGAATCGCTCGAGTCCGAGAATGACGCCGTCGTCTCCCACCCACTTGTACCATGACATCGGGTGCGCTGCTTCCATCGCGATGCGCTTGACCCCTTTCGGCAGGACGCTGTCGCGATATGCCTGGTCCTGTCTAGCGAAGAGCTCGTGACTCGGCATACTCACTGCGCGCGCGCGGATGCCGTCGGCCTCGAGTTTTTTCTGCGCGTCGAGAACCAATGCGACTTCGGAGCCGCTGGACATCAGCACAACCTGGGGCGCGCCACCGGCAGCATCGGCTAACACATACGCGCCTCGTGCCAATCCGGCGGCGGAGGCGTATTTCGACCTGTCGATGAAGGAGAGCTTCTGGCGCGTCAGCACCAGCGCGACTGGACCATCCTTGTGCTTGAGGGCAGCTCGCCATGCCTCGGCGGTTTCTGACGCGTCGGCGGGTCGGATGAGCGTCATCTTTGGGATCGCGCGCAGCGCGCTCAGCTGCTCGATCGGTTGATGCGTCGGGCCGTCCTCTCCGAGTCCGATGGAGTCGTGAGTATACACGTAAACCACGTGACGACCCATGATGCACGCCAACCTGATCGGCGGCCTCATGTAATCGGAGAAGATCAGGAACGTCGCTCCGTACGGGATGATTCCCCCGAAACTCGACATGCCGTTCATGATCGATCCCATGCCGTGCTCGCGGATTCCGAAATGAAAATTGCGTCCGGCGTAATTTTCCGCGGAAAAACTTGGCTCGCCCTTGATGATGGTATTCGTCGAGCTCGCCAGATCCGCCGAGCCCCCCATCAGCTCCGGAATCTTCTTACCGATTGCGTTGATGACGACGCCGGAGGCAGCGCGACTAGCGACGTTCCCGTCCTTCGCGGTGAAGGCCGGGAGCGCGTCTTCCCATCCGTCCGGCAAATCGCCGCGCAGGCGACGCTGCAGCTCCTTCTCGAGACCGGGGTTAGCAGACTTGTACGAATCGTAAAGCTTGTTCCAGTCCTCCTGTGCTTTCGCTCTTCGCTTGCCGGCATCCCGCCAATAGCGGAGGGCTTCGGGCGCGACGTAAAACGGCTCCTGCGATGGGTAGCCCAGTGCCTGCTTGGTAAGTGTGATCTCGTCCTGGCCGAGCGGCGACCCGTGCGCTTCGGCAGTGTCGTGCTTGTGCGGACTTCCGTAGCCAATGTGAGAGCGAATAACGATCAGTGAAGGCCGTGAGGTCTCGGCCTTGGCGGACTCTGTCGCGTGGTTGAGGGCGGCGAGATCGTTGGCGTCGGCAACGTGTTGGACGTGCCACCCATATGCCTCGAAGCGACGACCCGTGTCGTCGCTGAAGGTGAGAGCAGTGTCGCCTTCGATCGTGATGTGGTTGTCGTCGTAAAATCCAATGAGCTTGCCCAGCTTCGCGTGTCCGGCGAACGACGCAGACTCGTGCGAGACGCCTTCCATCATGTCGCCATCGCTGGCAATGAAATACACGTGATGGTCGATGATCTTCTGGTCGCGGTTGAACACGGCGCCCATGTGGGCCTCGGCCACCGCCATCCCGACGGCATTTCCGACTCCCTGGCCGAGCGGGCCGGTCGTCGTCTCGACGCCTGCTGTGTAGCCGTACTCAGGATGTCCGGGCGTCCTGCTTTCCCACTGACGGAATTGCTTGATGTCGTCGAGCGTAAGGTCGTAGCCGGTCAGGTATAGCACGCTGTACAACAGCATCGACGCGTGCCCAGCTGACAACACGAAGCGATCGCGATTGAGCCAGTGTGGATCGGCGGGATTGTAGCGGAGATGCTGTGTCCATAGAACGTAAGCAAGCGGCGCGAGCGCCATCGGAGTGCCGGGGTGACCCGAGTCCGCCTTCTGGACGGCGTCCATCGCCAGAACTCTGATCGCGTTGATACAGAGATTCTCGAGGGATTGGGTCGATGCTGGTGACGAAGGTGTTGCTGACTGCGGAGCAGTCGCGGTGTCGGTTGGCTCAGACATTAGGAGCTATGCACGGCAGGTGAAAGTTATTCGCTGTTGTCATCGCGCCGGAGACGGTTTTCATCTGGAAACTAGCTCATACTCGCGCGCGTTGCAGTGCGAGCCAGTCTGCCGCTTCGCGCACTTCGCTCGGCACCAGACTGTGAGCGGTCAACTGCCACTTGAGAGTCACTTCAGCGTGTGCCGCTTCGAAGAGCTCGACCAGCCGCTCGACGCTTGCGATCGGAACGATCGGGTCCATCCGGCCCGCCGAGAGAAATACGGCGGAGCCACTGAGGTCACTTTTCTCGGGCGGCTCGTATACGAGCATGGGCCGGAATAGAACCGCTCCCTGCAGAATTCCAGGTTCTAAGAACATCATCGTCGACGCGACGTTGGCGCCGTTGGAATACCCAAGCGCGAATATGCGACCTGGATCGAGCCGATAAGCGATGATCGAGGCGCGGACGAAGCGCGCCAGCTCCTCTCCTCGCGATCGCACTTCCTTCGGATCGAACACGCCCTCGGCCAGGCGTCTGAAGAAGCGTGGCGCGCCGTTCTCGAGGACGTTTCCGCGGGGACTGAGAATCGCCGCACCAGGAGCGATAACCTGGCCGATGCCGATGAGATCGTTCTCATTGCCACCGGTTCCGTGCAGGACGAGCAATGTCTCGCCCGTCGCCGATTCTTCCGCCGGCAGGAATCGGTGAATGAAGCCGAGATCTTCGGTCATGCGTTGGGCCCGCGCAACTCGAGTGGAGCGTGGATGTTGGGAAGCAATGCTTCAATCTCGAACCGACGAGGCTCGAGCCATTCGGGAAGCCTGAGTGATTGCCCAAGCGCATCGGTCGGCTCGTCGACCGCGAAGCCGGGGCCATCGGTTGCGATCTCGAAGAGAACTCCGCCGGGCTCACGGAAATAAATTGATTTGAAGTAATCGCGGTCCAGCTGCGGCGTGACATTGTAGCCAAGCGAGGTGAGCTCGGTGCGGACTTTCATCTGCTCGACGTCGCCCGAGCTGCGGAATGCAACGTGGTGCACAGTTCCGGCTCCCATCACACCGCGCCAGATGCCGGGAACGCAGCGGAGATCCACAATCGCGCCCGGTCCGCCATCTCCGCTCGCGTAGCGAAAAATGCTTCCCTGTTCGCGCACGAGCCGGAAACCGAGGGTGTTGGTGAGAAGGTGTCCGGTGAGCTCATTGGCGTCGAGCCAGAGGGTGATGGAGTAAATACCGCGGATCGCGTGCTCGGCTGGAACTCCCGCGCCTGACCATCCTGCCTGCGCATCGGCGGCAGGATGAGCGACCAGCTCTCCCATAAATCCCTCATGGTCCTTGAATGCAATGACGCGCTCATCCTCGTAGCGGGCAGCGGGCTGTGAGTACTCGACTCGTTTCTTGATGAGGCGCTCGATCCAGAACCCAACCGAGCTGGGGAGGATGGAGAACGATGTCACGGCGACCTGGCCGCCGCCCTGTCGCCCACGACGAGCATCCGGCCAGGGAAAAAAGGTGAGAATGCTGCCGGGGCTCCCAGCTTCGTCGCCGAAGTAGAAGTGGTACGTCGTGGGATCGTCGAAGTTGACTGTACGCTTGACGAGCCTCAAACCGAGGGTGCCGGCGTAGAAATCCAGATTCCGCTGGGGATCGCTCGCGATGCCGGTGACGTGATGAATGCCGGCCGTGCGGAAGCTCATCGTGATGATTCTTGTCTAGCTTCTTTTTTGCGTCTCGCGCTGGTCGGTGCTAGTGCGAGGCGAGCCGCGCTCGCCACCGTAGCCGCTTTTGTGTTCGCTGGGATGTGAGGGAACATCTTCTGGATTCGGCTGGCCGGAACGTGTACCGTGATCGCTGTCACCCTGCCGCGCCTGCGGGCGAGTACTCTGTTCGTGCTTTCGTCGCGATGGCATAATATCTCCAATCTTTACCCTTCCTTTAAAGCAACGGACATGCCGTTCGCTGAGGCATAGATGTGAGCCGTTCCCAGCCCTCCAGAAAGCCGAAAAAACAGAGACGTTTCCGCAACCTGAGCGATCCGCACATCCTCAGTGAGCTAGCGCTGCGCCTGCAGGAGGGAATTTACATCACGACCATGGATGGAGAGATCGTCGACGCCAATCCTGCATTCCTCGAAATGTTCGGTGTCGAATCGCTGCAGGACTTGAAGGGCTATAGCGCCGGCGACTTCGTGCGGCCGGAGGTGCGAGCGAGGGAGATGGCCCAGCTCGAGCGTGATGGATCGGTGCGGGACATCGAATTCCAGCTCACGCGCCGCGATGGGGAGACGAGAACGGTCGTCGACAGTGCCTTTCTTTCCATCGATTCCAAAACGGGCGAAAAATACTGTCACGGAATTCTCGTCGACATCACGCACCGAAAGGAGCTGCAGACGCAGCTGCTCGAGCTGAGCATCCGCGACCCGCTCACCGGCTGCTACAATCGCCGCTATTTGAACACCGTCATGCGCCAGTGCGAAGCGCAACCAAAAGGCGAGTGGGGATGCATCTATCTCGACATCGATCACTTCAAGCAGTACAACGATCGGAACGGTCACGCCGAGGGCGATGCAGTGCTGGTGAAGATGGCGCGGTTTCTAATGCGACACGTGCGAGCAGAGGAAGCCGTTGTCCGGGTGGGTGGAGACGAATTTCTGGTAGTGTTGTCCGATTCGGACGAGGATCAGACCGAACATGTAGTGGCGCGGTTGCGTGCTGCCGCGGCGATGTCGGCGCCGGTACCCTTCTCGATGGGTTGGGCAGCGCGCAAGAATGCGGAGAAGTTCGAAGCCACGATGATTCGCGCGGATCATCGACTGCTCGGGGTGAGGGTCGATGAGCGGCGGGACGCGCAGAAGCGGCGGAAAAAGCGCACGAAGTCGAGTTAGCTCGCACCAGACGCATTCCGTCACCGGCAAAACACCAAAGCGGATTATCGTTGTGTAGGTAGGGCGCCGAGGGACGTCCCACAGTAGAACCCACTTCTACTGGTGTCCCATGCGCTCATTTCTTCTGACAATCGTTTTCGCCATTCCCGCAGTCGTGTCCGCCCAGATCGTCGAGGGTCCGCCGCGGCCATGGCCTTGCCCGGTTCCACCCTGCGTTCGGGGCCGTCCGTGCGTGATGCCGGCCTGCGGCATTCCGGTGAGCGCCGTCGTACGTCAGAGCAGTGACGTACGCGTCGATCTCGTCGATCGAGTGCTGCGCTATGAAGTGACCGAAACGTTCGTGAATCGCGGAAGCAGAGTTGGCGAAGCGGATTTCATGTTCCCTCTGCCAAAGGGCGCCGCCTTCCAGGATCTCAAGCTCACGATCAATGGCGAGCTGGTTGCGGGCGAGACGATGAGCGCTGACCGGGCGCGTCAGATCTATGAGGAGATCGTGCGGCGCCAGCGCGATCCAGCGCTGCTCGAGTGGATGGGGTATGGCTTGCTTCGCGCGAGAATCTTCCCAATTGCTCCGGGCGAAGAAAAGAAAGTCGTCGTTCGCTTTCAGACGGTTGCCGAGCGCGAGGGCGATGCGCTGAGAATCGATTATTTCCGTGGATTGCGGACAAACCAGTGGGGACTGAGCCAGGACGCTCCAGCGCGCACGTCCTTCGTGCTGACTTATCCCAACGATCCGATGTACGGAACGGCCTATTCGCCGACGCACTCGATCTTCGAGCAACGCTACGGTTCGGATAGCTACCAGAACGGTTACGACAACGACGCGGCCGATCGCTCATTCGCATCGAGTTACCGCAGGTCGGTGCGCCGGTTTGAGGTAAGGGACGCGCGCGGAGAGGTCACGCTCCTTATCCCAGTCCGGCGCTCGACCAGCGCGGCAATAACGCTGCTCGCCAACGCTCC
>DASWDV010000069.1:0-5775 GCA_036395075.1 Gemmatimonadaceae bacterium
TGTCCGTGACGATGCCACCAGCCTCCTGAACCATTAGCATGCCCGCCGCGACGTCCCAGGGCGCGAGCGCGAGCTCCCAGAAGGCGTCGAATCGCCCGCATGCGACGTTGCACAGGTCGAGCGCCGCCGAGCCCGCGCGCCGGATGCCGGCGGTGCCGCGCGTAACGAGGGCGAATTGCTCCAGGTACTGTGGGAGCTGCGCGAGAGTCTTGAACGGGAAACCGGTCCCGATCAACGACCGGCTCGGATCTCTGAGATTCGACACGTGAATGCGTTTGCGATTGAGAAAAGCTCCGCCACCTACCGTCGCGGTGAACTCCTCGTCGCGCGTGGCATTGAGCACGGCAGCAGCGCACAATACTCCGTCGTGCGCGATGGCGATCGATACGGAATATTCCAGGTAGCCGTGAAGAAAATTGGTGGTGCCATCGAGCGGATCAGCAACGACGACGATTCCTTTTTCGGCGATGGCGCTGGGCGAGAGCTCCTCGCCCAGCACGACTGCATCGGGGAGCCGGCGCGCGATGATAGCACCTATCTCGTGCTCCGACGCCTTGTCGACCTCGCTGACGAAGTCGGACTGACCTTTCGTCTCCCAAACGAGCTTCTCACGGTGACCCGTCGCATCGCGAATCACTCGAGCGCCAGCGCGAGCCGCCTCGAGGGCGACGTCGAGCAATTCGCTGCTGCCAATGTCCGTTTCTGAAATTGCTTGCAACTCCTCTCTCTCGCTCTTTAATTTGGCGCAATGTCCCGCATCTTCAGCGGCATACAGCCCTCTGGTGCCCTGCACATCGGAAACTACCTCGGCGCCGTCAAGAACTGGGTTGAGCTGCAGCACAAGTACGAGTCTTTTTTTTGCATCGTCGACTACCACGCCATTACGGTTCCGTACGAGCCGGCCGATCTGCGCGTGCGCACGGCCGACATGGCTTTGTCCCTTCTTGCCGCCGGTCTGGATCCGTCGAAGTGTACGGTGTTCGTGCAGTCGATGGTCCCGGAACATACCGAGCTTGCATGGATATTCAACACTCTGACGCCACTGGGCGAGCTCGAGCGCCAGACGCAATTCAAGGAAAAAGCAAGTCGCGAGGAAAGCGTTCCCGCTGGCCTGTTGAATTATCCGGTGCTTCAGGCCGCGGACATTTTGTTGTATCGTGCCGAGCTGGTTCCCGTTGGCGAGGACCAGCTCCAGCATCTCGAGCTCTCGCGCGACATCGCGCGCAAATGGAACGCCCGCTTCGGCGCCGAATTTTTTCCCGAGCCCAAGGCACTTCTTACGCCGACGCGGCGCATTATGGGCCTCGATGGTCAGGCAAAAATGTCGAAGTCGCTCGGCAACACCGTCGACTTGCTCGAGGAACCAGCGGCTATATGGGAGAAGCTCCGCCCCGCGGTCACGGATCCCAAGCGTGTTCGACGTAGCGATCCCGGAACGCCCGAGGTCTGCAACATCTATCACCTCCACAAAGCGTTCAGCCCGCCGGAGACCGTCGAGCACGTTGCCGTGCAATGCCGAAGCGCCGGGTGGGGTTGCATTGATTGCAAGAAGGTGCTGCACCAATCCATGGAGAAGGAGCTGGCTCCCATTCGCGCCCGCGCGAAGGAAATTGGCGCGAAACCGGACACGGTGCGTCGTCATCTGGCCGAGGGCGCCGAGCATGCTCGATCAGTCGCGGCGGCGACGATGACCGAAGTCAAAAAAAAGATGGGGCTCGCCTAGGCGATCCAGCATGGTCGACACCGAGCTCGTCCAGCGCGCGAAGGTCCTGCTCGACCAGCTGTGCGAGAAACCGAGGTTTGCGGGAAGCGAGGAAGAGTCAACAGCACGTGATCTCTGTCGGGAAGAGCTCGAGCGCGCGGGCTTTCAATGCGAAGATCGGCAGTTCGCATACTCCCAATGGCCAGGTCGATGGGGACCGTCTCTCGCAGTCGCGGTGCAAACCACAGCGATCATCCTGGTTGCGGATACTGCAATGCGCGGCGAGCCATTTTCCGCGCTTCTGACCGGAGCCGCCATCTTGAGCGGATTGTTCTTCGCGGATGCGAATGCTAAACAAAAGTGGATCACGAACTTTCCTCTGCAGCGCGCTCGCTCTGTGAATCTCGAAGCCAGGCGCGGGAAAGCGCGGGTTTGGCTCGTTGCGCATCTCGATACGAAATCGCAAACGGTGCCAATGCTGCTCCGTATAGCGAGCACGATCGCGTTGGCGGCGGTCACGTTCATCGCTGGTGGAATGCTGCTCCTCACGCTCATGGGGCTGAGAGCGATTCCCTCATTCTGGCCAGTCGTCGAAATTGCCGCGATCATCTCAGGCCTTCCTTCGCTCCTTTGCTTCGTCCGCAATGGTTCCAACGGCGCGGTCGACAATGGGAGCGGCGTGGTGGCGGTGTTGCTCGCCGCGGCGTCAAGCGACGCGCCGAAAGATCTTGGCGTGCTGATCACGAGTGGAGAGGAGCTTGGCCTCGCCGGTGCCCGCGTTTGGGCGCCAGGCGCGCCAGACGACATCCGGGTGCTGAACTGCGACACGGTGGATGATCGTGGGGGCTGGCGCTGCATGTATAGCGGGCGGAAGCCGTCGCGGATCGCGGCGGCGGCCGGGTCAGTCGCCGGACAGCTGCGGCTAGTGCTCCCTGTCGGACGGGTCATTCCGGGAGTCCTCGCAGACCATATTGCGTTCGCCGACCAAGGTATCGAGGCGGTCACGCTCAGCAGAGGAACGTTGGCGACTCTCGCGCGCATCCATACACGGCGCGATAATTCCAATGCACTGACCGGCCTGGGCGCCGCGGAAGCGAGCGCACTGCTGTCTGCTTTAGCCAGGGAACTATCCTGATGCCCCTTCTGATTCTTGGCGCCGTACTGGCGCTTTCGCTGATCCTGATAGTCCTGGGTCTGCCGGGGCTCTGGATAATGGTGGCGTCGGCCGTCACTTATAACCTGATTGTGCCGGGCGATCCGATTGGCTGGGTTACGCTGATCGTCGTCGGCGTCCTGGCCCTGATCGCGGAGCTGCTCGATTTCTCCATGACTGGCCGCTACGCCCGCAAGTATGGCGGCTCGCGCCGCTCGGGCTGGGGAGCCATTCTTGGTGGCATCGTCGGTGCGATGGTTGGAGTGCCAGTTCCGATCATTGGGCCCGTTATCGGGGCGTTCGTCGGCTCATTCATCGGTGCGCTCATTGCGGAGTTGACGGGTGGATCGTCAGCAGGAGATGCCACGCGTGTGGCCAAAGGCGCGTTGATTGGACGCGTCGTATCCACCGTTTTGAAGATTGGAATTGGCTTCACGATCGGTATTTGGATTTTCATCGCAGCCCTGAAATGACCTGTCTAATGGCGACTAACTGATGACAGCAGCCGAGAGCGCCGCACTGAGCGCCGAACCAGCACCGGGCGAAGGAAAGTACGTCTACTGCATCGTCCGCAACGACCGGTCGCGCGAGTTTGGCGAGATCGGCATCGGAAGCGGCGCGCGCGTGTATACCGTGAGCTACAAGGATCTCGCCGCCGTAGTGAGCGACACGCCGATCGTCATCTACGATCCCACGCGCGAGAACGTGCTCGCGCACGAGTTCGTCAACGAGACAGTCATGCGCGAGTTCACTCTCATTCCGATGTCGTTCGGGACAGTTTTCCGCTCGGAGAATGACGTGGTCGCGCTGCTCAAGTCTACCTACCAGGCATTCACAGATGTTCTCGACAAAATGCAGGACAAGATCGAGTTCGGACTTAAAATCCTGTGGGATCGCGACAAGGTCGTCGCGTCGATTGAGCGCGAGAACGACGAGATCCGCCGCCTGAAGGACGAGATCACCCGCAACGCCGCGTCGTCAACGTACTTCGCGCGTATGCAGCTGGGGCGGCTAGTCGAGGCGGCGATGGAAGATGCCAGCAATCGCTACGTCGCCGACGTCCATGAACAGCTCAAGGATGTCTCGGTCGCGAGCCGCAGCAACAAGGTCATTGGCGATCGCATGATCCTGAACGCCGCCTTTCTGGTCGATCGCAAAGCCGAGAAGCAATTCGACGAGAGGGTGAAGCAGATCAGCCTCCAGTACGAGGACCTGCTCACGTTCAAATACACTGGCCCGTGGCCGCCGTACAACTTCGTGAACATCAAGCTCAAGCTGGAGAAAGCGACCTGACAAGGGTCTGATCATCATGGGACTCCTCACCAATATTCTTCTCGCGCCCTTCCTCGGCCCGCTGTGGGGGACGAAGTGGACGCTCGACAAAGTCGATCGCGTCGTGCGCGAGGAGCTGACGGACGACACTCCGATCAAGGAAGACCTGATGGCTCTACAGCTGCAGCTCGAAATGGGTGAGATCGATGACGCCGAGTACGTCCGCCGCGAAGCCGAGATCATGCAGCGGCTGCGCGAAGTGCGCGAATGGCGCGAAGAGTTTGGCATGTCCACAAGCGGTGGTCCGGTTCGCGTCGCCGAGAGCGACGAAACGGAATAGCGTCATCGCCGGCGCGCCCCGATGATCGAGCGGCTTTGCTACGTCTATGGAGTAGTGCGCTCGTCGGTCGAGACCGCGACCGCGCCGAAGGGCATAGACGTAGGCGCCGTCAATCTCATTCCGAGCGGCGATTTTTCCGCGCTCGCAACATCGGTCAGCGCTGACGACTACTCGCCGGACAAGGTCGAAGCGCTAACGGCCGATGTCGATTGGGTGAGCGCCCGCGCGATGGCCCACGATCGCGTCCTCACCTGGGCGTCCGACAACGGCCCCGTGATTCCGTTCCCGATGTGGACGCTCTTCCGCGACGCCAAGGCAGTGAAGGCGATGCTCGCCAAGCGCGCGAAGGAGCTCGAGCGCACATTCGAACGCATCGCGGACGGCAAGGAGTTCATCGTTCGCGTCTACGTGCTGACTGCCGTTCTCAAGGGCCGGCTCGCAGAGCATAGTGCCGAGCTCACATCACTCGAAGCGGATGCAGCCAAGGCATCGCCGGGGCAGAAATACCTTCTCGAGCGAAAGATCGAAAATCTTCGACGCGACGCGGGTCGCGATGTCGCCTCAAAAACGAGCGCGGAGATTTATGAATCGTTGCGAGCTCAGTCGATGGAAACCGCGCGCGAGCAACCGGTCAATTCCGGTGCGGCCCGTGAACAGGGAAGAGCGATTCTCAACGCGTCGTTCCTCGTCGCGCCGAAGAGAGTCGTCGAGTTTCAGCGCGTGCTCACTGAATTCGTCAACAAGTACGAGCCGTCGGGCTTCAAGTTCGATTTTACGGGGCCCTGGCCGCCGTATCATTTCGTCGGCGAGAGATCGGAGTGAGTCTCGACGACCTGCTCGGTGAGCCGCGCCTCGAGCTCTCCGAAGTACTCAGTCATATTCTGGACAAGGGCGTCGTCCTCAAAGGCGATGTCGTGCTCGCTGTTGCCGACATCGATCTCATTCGGCTCGATCTCGGTCTTCTGTTGTCCGCCGTGGAAACGGCAATGAGTCGCCCCCCGGCTCGCGCGCGTGGACCAGCCATTGCCATGCCCATGCCTGAAGCGGAGTCGATGGTGCGTTCCGGCTCTACGATGGAGAGTCAGGTCGTTCACGCGCTGGACGCTCCGCATGACGCCAAGGTCGCGCCTCTGGAGGCGGTTGCTGAAGGGTTGCCTCAGCGTCTTAATACGGACCCGGAGAAGGTCGAGAACGGGCTCGCGAAGCTCGTCTTGACGTTGATTGAGGTATTGCGTAAGGTCCTAGAGCACCAGGCAGTTCGGCGAATGGAGGGGGGACATCTGAGCGACGCGGAAATCGAGAAGCTTG
>DASWDV010000070.1:0-6274 GCA_036395075.1 Gemmatimonadaceae bacterium
ACAGGTTGTGCTGCATCCGATACCAAGTGACCACCTCTGGCTCAGTCCGCGATGTGTCCATCTGTGTCGAGGCCCGCACCCAATCGCGCGGAATGATCTGGGTACCGTTCCAGGTGCCTTCATTCAGGTACAGCCGCCCGAAACGCGCATAGTCTCGGGCGGTGGCGTTGAATCCCGACGATACATTCTCGACGCCATCGCGATGGTCGAGGCTGTACGTCGCGTCGTGCTCGGTGCCGATGCGGCGCCAGATCGACTCCTCGAGCTGCGCGGCTATGGTCTTGCCGGTGGCGCGCGAAAGAACGAGGCCCACGAGCTCGGCATCGCTGTCTTTGTACGCCCAGCGTGTGCCGGGCTGCTCCTGTCGGCGCATCTCCAACAAGGAGCGTGTCCTGTCGGTCGTGTAGTAGAAATGAGCGTCGCTGGAGCGCAGATCGTGGAGGAGACTTCCATTCGTCCGCGTGTAGGCGAGTCCCGAGCCCATCGCCAACAACTGACGGAGAGTGATTCCTCTGAAGGCAGGATTCCGGTTGAACGCCGGGAGATAAGAGGTCATCGAGTCATCCAGACTTCTGACCGCGCCCTGCCCAAGCGCGACGCCAAGAAGCGCGGAGGTGAACGATTTCGCGACCGAGAAAGAGCTCCACAGCGTTGTGTCGGTAACCCCGCCGTTGTACCGCTCATAGAGCACGGTGTCGTTGCGGATGACGAGGAAAGCGCGGATCCGATGATTGGCGACGTACTGGTCGAACCGGCGCATCTGTCCATCCGTGTCTCGGACCATCACCGTGTCCAGATCCGTCCGAGGCGACGGCGAAACAAAAAAACGGAATGGCGAGTCGGCGTGACGCACGACACGCTCGTCGAAGATGAGGTGCTGCACGTTGGGAAGAGGATCGCGCCAGCGTATGATGCGCCATGTCGTGCATCCCTGGATCGATAACGCCGCGAGGAGCAGTACCAGCGATCTTCGCGCGGTTTTAGAGACGCCATACTTTCGCGACGCGGGCTGCTTCGTCTCCTCCTTGGCGATCGCACTGCTCGAACCAGGCACGAACAAGTCCCCCGTCAGCAGCTCGAGCCCCAGGCGCGCCAAGCTCGTGAAGTCTGCCACCGCACTGGGTACGCGCCGCCGTCGGTGCAACAGCCCCTGGTACGCGTAGTAGAAGAGATCGGCGATTTCGGGACGTCCCGTCAGCTCGCGGAGCAGCTTCATCCGAATTACCTCGCCCCTGTTGACCCGCTTTGCCACCACGGGGTCGACAGCGGCCCAGGCGAAGATCGCGGCATCAGATGGCCATTCTCCACGCTCGCTGGCGTGAGTTCGGCGCTCGACCTCGAGGAGAATCTTCCGGAGGTCGGCCGCTGGATCAGAGCTGCCTAGGGCGTCACTGAGCAGCGAAGCCTCGGCCTCCCATTCCTCCACCAGCGCCTCGAGCAGATCGGCGCGATCGCGAAAATGCCAGTAGAAGCTGCCCTTTGTGACACCGAGGGCGCGCGCGAGAGGCTCGACACGAACGCCATCGGGACCGCTGTGCAAGAGGGCGAGCCGGGCAACCCGCATCCAGTCGGAAACGCTCAAGCGATTTTCCATACGCTACCGTATGGTCTAATCCGATTTCTGTCAATGGACAGGTTGCTGAGGAACGCGCTGACGAAACGAGATCAGCGACGTGCTGCTAGCTCCCGTAAGCCCAACCGACAGCACGAATCGACAGCAAACCCGTTTGGTCAGAATGCAGAAACCCCGCCTATGGACTATCCGTAAGCGGGGCAACAAGGTCTGGATAATGGGCCTGGGTAGAGTTGAACTACCGACCTCACGCTTATCAGGCGTGCGCTCTAACCACCTGAGCTACAGGCCCCTCGTCACGAGCTAAACGCCTGTGACGCAGAGTCTTCCAAGGTAGCCAGCCTTCGAAGGGTGGTCAATCGGCGATCCTTCGCGATCATGAAGATTCCGTAAGTCTGTTTTCACGACCGTGTCATGCGCTATGATGAGTATTGAAGGCGGGAAAATCCGCCCGAAACTCCTCTTTCTTTTTGTCGAGCAGTATATGGCTGGAAACCGCCAAGGCTTCACGCTAATCGAGGTTCTCATCGTCGCCGTCGTCATCGGCACTCTCGCCGCTGTCGCGATACCTCGCTACGCCGGTAGCAAGGAGAAAGCCTATGCCGCGGCAATGAAGGCCGACCTGCACAGCGTTGCCATTTACGAGGAGCAGTTCGCGACCGAAAACCACGGCCAATATTTTTCTGGCGTCGCGACTGAGGATGTGGGCGTAAACGGATTCAGGACCTCGAAAGACGTCACAGTGACGCTCACGGCCTTCAACATCCTCGGCAGTCAGATATCAGACTGGACCGCGATCGCGCGACATTCGCAGTCGCCCCAGAGTTGCGAGATGCGAAGCGGAATTATCACCTGCACGACCGAGAACGGTCTCGCTACCGGTCTGTTCCGGGCGAACTAACTCCGAGCGAGCCTGGCCGCGCCGACATTTCAGTCCTCGTACTTGCGCGGATGCCCGGGGTGGGGCTTCTCGATATCCTCGGTGTCGAACTCGTCGTCCAGATCGATGAGATCGTCGTCGAGGTCATCGTCGAGATCGTCGTCATCGTCGTCGAGGTCATCATCATCGTCTAGACCTTCGTCGTCCAGATCTTCGTCATCCAGGTCGTCGAGCTCGTCTTCGATGTCGGCGTTCTCGTCGTCCTCCAAATCATCCTCGAGATCATCGTCCTCGGGGTCGTCACCGGGCACTTTCTTCGCCAGCCACGCCTCTGTTTCCCGGTCGTTCGGGAAACTTCCCGCGGACTCCAGCATGGCGCACATTACCGTGATCTCCTGGTTGTTAGACCGAAGCGCGCTCGCGCTTCGCCTCGCGTGACAACTTCTTCCGATCGTTTGCGCTGAGGAATCGTTTCCGCAGTCTTATCGACTGCGGCGTGACCTCGATCAGCTCGTCTTCCTCGATATACTCCAGCGCCCCTTCCAGCGTCAACTCCCTCGGCGGCTCGAGCTGGATGTTCTCGTCGCTCGACTTCGACCGCATGTTGGTGAGCTTCTTCTCTCTGGTCGGATTCACATCCATGTCACCAGGCCGAGAGTTCTCACCTACCAACATGCCCTCGTAAACGGCGTCTCCGGGGGACACAAAAAGGGTAGCGCGCTCGGCAAGATTTGCAAGCGCGAAAGCAACAATCACTCCCCCTTCCATCGACACCAGTGTGCCGCGCATCCGACCGGCGAGCGGGCCGGCCCACGGCCCGTACTCGAGAAACCGATGGTGCATGATACCGGTTCCGCGTGTATCAGTCAGGAACTCGGACCGGTAGCCAAACAGCCCGCGCGCCGGAATCTTGTAAAGAAGTCGCACCATTCCCTGCCCCGGATTCTTCATCTCGAGCATTGCGGCGCGTCGCGGGCCGAGCTTCTCGATCACGACGCCGAGAAATTCTTCGGGAACATCGATCGCAAGCTCTTCGTACGGCTCGAGTCGCTCGCCCTGCGGGCCCTCGCGCGTGATGACGCGGGGGCGGGAGACCTGAAATTCGTACCCTTCGCGCCTCATCGTCTCCATGAGGATCGTGAGGTGAAGCTCGCCCCGGCCGGAGACGGTCCATGTGTCAGTGGATTCGGTATCCTCGACGCGGAGGGCGACGTTGCGCTCGAGCTCCTTGAACAACCTTTCGCGGATCTGGCGAGAAGTGACGAACTTCCCGTCTCTGCCGGCGAACGGGGAGTTGTTGACCAGGTAATCAACGGAGATCGTGGGCTCCTCGACCGAGATTCCGGCCAGACGCTCGGGGTGCTCCGTATCTGTGACAGTGAGTCCGATCTCCACCGCCTCCAGGCCGGCGAGCGCGACGATCTCGCCCGCGGACGCTTGCGGGACCTCCAGACGATCGAGCCCTTCATAGGCGAAAAGCTTAGTCACGCGCGACGCCTCTGCTTTCTGCGAGCCGTCGAGCGGAAGCAACGCCACCGCGTCGCCGACGTGGACAGTGCCCCGCTCGATTCGTCCGATTCCCAGACGTCCGAGGTAAGGAGAGTGATCGATCGTCGAGATCAGCATCTGAAACGGGCTCACGTCATCATGAGGCGGGGCGGGAACGTAGCGGATGATCGCATCGAATAGCGGCGAGAGGTCGACGGGCTTGACGTCCATATCCATCGTGGCCACACCTTCGCGCGCGGAAGCGTAGACGACGGGCGCATCGAGCTGGGCTTCGTTCGCCTCGAGCTCGATGAAGAGATCGAGCACTTCGTCGTGGACGCGCATTGGATCGGCGCCCGGGCGGTCAATCTTGTTGATGACGACGATCGGCGTGCGGTCGAGAGCAAGCGCCTTACGCAGCACGAAACGCGTCTGCGGCATCGGTCCATCGAAAGCATCGACGACCAGAAGCACACCATCGACCATGCGCAGGATGCGCTCGACCTCGCCGCCGAAGTCCGCGTGTCCGGGCGTGTCGACGATGTTGATCTTCGTTCCCTTCCAGCGAATGGACGTATTCTTCGCCAGAATGGTGATGCCGCGCTCGCGCTCGAGCGGATTGGAGTCCATGACGCGCTCCATCACGACCTGATTCTCGCGGAAAGCGCCGGCCTGCCGGAGCATCTTGTCAACGAGTGTGGTCTTGCCGTGATCGACGTGCGCGATGATCGCGATGTTACGGAATTCCTGCTTTGCCATAGCCTTGTAAGTTAGCTAGGCGTGCAAGTGCCTCTCTCGATCGAGCATGTCGTCTCGCTCGAGCTGAATCGTTACGTGCTGGATGCCGAAGAGGCGCATTGCGTCGTGAATGTGCTCGAGCACGTGCTGGTGCTGATCGGATTGACGCACGATGCAGTGCGCGCTCATCGCAACGACGGCCGGCGTCACCGCCCAGACGTGCAGATCGTGCACCGATTCGATTCCGGGGATCGCCTCGAGCTGCCCGCGCACAGCGGGAAGAGGGATGTGCGCTGGCGTCGATTCGAGAAGGATGTCCACCGATTCGCGTACGAGGCGCCACGCTCCGTTCATGATGAGGACAGTCGTGAGGATCGAAGCGATCGGATCGGCGATCAGCCATCCTGTGTATCGGATGGCCACGGCCGCCGCGAGAGTTCCGACGGTCGCCAACAGATCGCCGACGATGTGCAGGTAGGCTCCGCGCGCATTGAGACTGTGGGCGGAGCTGCTGACGAGAACACGCGCAGCGACGATGTTCACAACCAAGCCGACGGCGGCGACCGATAGCATCAGACCGCTCGCGACTTGCTCGGGAGAGCGAAGGCGCATGACCGCGGTCCAGAGAATCCACGCCGAGATCAGCAGGAGCGTTCCGCCGTTCACGAACGCGGCGAGGATTTCCCAGCGCAGGTACCCATAAGTCTTTTGCGGCGTCTCGGGCTGCTTGCTGAACCACGCCACGAAGAGAGCGAGCCCGAGCGCCGCGACGTCGGTGAGCATGTGTCCCGCATCGGCGAGGAGCGCGATCGAGTTCGACAGCAATCCGCCGATGACTTCGACGACGAGGAGCAGCGCGGTAAGCGCGAGCGCAATGCGCAGGCTCGCAACGGGAGCATCGGCAACGTGTGAGTGACCAACGCCGTGGCGATGATCGCTGCCGTGCTGGTGTCCGTCGCCCGAATTGTGGTAACTTGTGTCCGTGCTCGGTCGGCTGCTGGCCATAATTCTGCTCGTGCTCCTGAACGCGTTCTTCGTCGGCGCCGAGTTCGCGCTTGTCCGTTCGAGACGGACGCGTCTGGAGGCGATGACCAGGAGCGGCGACCGACTCGCCCGTTTCGCGCTGCGCGCCTCCTCAAATATCTCGCGCATCCTCTCAGCGAGCCAGCTTGGCGTGACGCTCGCCAGCCTCGGACTTGGCTGGGTAGCCGAGTCGACGGTCGGGGATGTGTTCGCGAGCATGTTCGCTTATCTGCCGTTCGCGATCGAGTTGTCGCTGCGCCTGACACTTGGAGCGGCCCTCGCGCTGGTCGTCGTCACTTACCTTCACGTCGTGTTCGGCGAGCTCACGCCCAAGGCGGCGGCGCTCAATCACCCCGAAGCACTCGCGCGCTGGCTCGCCCCGCCGCTGCTTTTTTTCGCCTGGATCACGAAGCCCTTCACGTTCTTTCTCAACAAGTCGTCGCAGGTGATCCTGCACGCGCTGGGACAGGAGAAGGCCGGCTCTGAAGAGGCTGTGCACTCCCCAGAGGAGATCCGCCTGCTCGTCGAGCAATCGCAGGAGAGCGGACAAATGCAGGCGCACGACGCTGACT
>DASWDV010000071.1:0-8399 GCA_036395075.1 Gemmatimonadaceae bacterium
TGATCTGGGCAAGACTGGCGAGCACCGCGAAATAGCTCAGCGCATTGATTCCGAAGCACCATGCCAGACCGAACTTCGCGAGCACGATCGCGGCGATCGATGGGCCGACGATTCGCGCGAGGTTGAACCCGCCGGAGTTGAGGGCGATGGCATCGACGAGATCCTCGCGCGACACGAGCTCGACGATCATTGCCTGGCGCGCCGGTATCTCGAACGCCGAGATGAATCCACCGGCGGTGGTCACGGCGAGCAGCCACGGGAAATTGACGCGACCAGTCCAGGTGAGCCACCAGAGAGCAGCCGCTTCGATGAGCAGCAATGTCTGGCAGATGATGACGATGCGGAGCTTACTGCGTCGATCGGCGATGACTCCGCCATAGAGTGAAAGCAGCAGCACCGGAAAGCTGCCAGCAGCGCTCACCACGCCGACGAGAAAAGCGCTGTTGGTCAGCTCGAGGGCGAGCCATCCCTGACCTACCTGCTGCATCCAGGTTCCGATCAGCGATACGGTTTGTCCGGTCCAGAAAAGTCGGAAATTCCGGTGAACCTGGAGCGCCCTGAACGGGTTGATCGATCGACGCTGGGCGCGCGCTGGAGTGGGGTGAGCCATTCAGCACGCATTATACACGGCTCGCGCTCCCGGTTGTATGTTAGAGACATGCGCTTCCACACCTACTCGAAGTTCAGCCCGGAAGCTGCTGATGCGGTCGATCTTCAGGCGCTGCTGGACAAGCTCGCGGATTTTCTGCTGCAGTCGGGGTTTGCGGGCGGACAAAACCTCAATCCGTACTTCGACGATTTCGATTCCGAGCCCGATCGATCCGTCGAGGCCCTGCGTCAGGCCATTCTCGATGCACTGATCGAGAGCGGCCAGTTCACCCCCGAGCTGCTGGAAGCGCTGCGCGGTGATGGAACAAAGGAATCACAGGAAAAACTGAGCGAGCTGCTGGACAGTCTGATCCAGAAGCTGGCCGCCGAGGGTTACCTGAACCTGCAGGCGCCGCCCCAAATGCCCGCTGGACATCAACCGGTGACGGGACGCGGAAGTCTGGCGCAGGCAGCGTCGAAGAGTGTCCAGTTCAATCTCACCGACAAGGGCATCGACTTCCTTGGTTACAAGAGTCTCCGCCACATTCTGAGCTCGCTGGGCAAGTCGAGCTTCGGCTCGCACGACACTCCGCATCTAGCGACGGGAATCGAAGCGGACGGCTACAGCAAGGAGTATGAGTTCGGTGACGTCCTCAACATGGACGTTAACGAGACCCTCAAGAACTCACTCGCGCGCACCGGCTCGCTCGATGTTCCGATGGATCTCGACTACAGCGACCTGATGGTGAGGCAGGCGGAGTATCGCTCGTCGTGCGCAACGGTACTGATGCTCGACACTTCGCACTCCATGATCCTGTACGGCGAAGATCGCTTCACGCCAGCGAAGAAGGTGGCGCTCGCGCTGACGCATCTCATTCGTACCCAGTTCCCCGGTGACACGCTCCAGGTCGTTCTCTTCCACGACTCAGCCGAGGAGATTCCGCTTTCCACGCTCCCGCAGGCGCAGGTCGGTCCGTATCACACCAACACAGCGGAAGGACTCAAGCTCGCGCGACGCCTCCTCATGGCGCAAAAAAAAGACATGCGGCAGATCGTGATGATCACCGACGGCAAGCCCAGCGCGATGACGATGCCGAACGGGCAGATCTACAAGAACTCGATGGGCCTCGACAGCACCGTGATCGCGACGACGCTGAGAGAGGTGGCGAACTGCCGGCGCGCCGGTATTCTGATCAATACCTTCATGCTGGCGCGCGACCGGGCGCTGGTCGAGTTCGTGAAGAAGGTGTCGGAGATCAGCAAGGGCAAGGCGTACTTCACCAACACCATGACGCTGGGACAGTTCATCCTTATGGATTTTCTGAGGAAGAAGACGCAGAAAATCTCGTAGCGCTAACCAACTGCAACTGAAGACTACCTGCCAGGGGCTGTGGGCGTGCCGGCTGGTGGCTCCGGGCGACAACAACTTCACAACAACTTACGAATGCGAATCACCGGAGTTCTCTCGGCTCTAGGGATCACACTCACTGCGGCCTGCGCGTCCGTTCCAAGGCAGCGTGCGGCGGCGCGTTACGACATCCTCATCACCAACGCGCGAATTGTCGACGGCACTGGGAATCCCTGGTACCGTGGCAGTGTTGCCACTATCGGCGACCGTATCGCGTACGTCGGGCCGTCGGTGATGGGATTGAGCGCCAGCCGTGTGATCGATGCGAAGGACCAGGTCGTCGCGCCGGGCTTCATCGACATGCTGGGACACTCAGAGTTCGCGATCCTGCGCGGACCGCACGCTGTCTCCAAGATCACGCAGGGCATCACCAGCGAGATAACGGGCGAGGTAAGCTCCGCCTGGCCGAACGTCGCGCTGGGTGAGCAGCCGAATCCGCAGTACCCGTGGCGA
This sequence comes from Gemmatimonadaceae bacterium, assembly GCA_036395075.1. Classification (GTDB taxonomy): domain Bacteria; phylum Gemmatimonadota; class Gemmatimonadetes; order Gemmatimonadales; family Gemmatimonadaceae; genus UBA4720. The sequence goes on from DASWDV010000071.1 coordinate 2,450, forward strand.
TCACTCGGCGAGTACTTCGCGTTCCTGGAGAAGAGCGGAACCGCCATAAATCTCGGGACGTACGTCGGCACGAGCTCGGTCCGCGAGGCGGTGATGGGTCAGGCGACGCGACATCCAACCAACGCCGAGATGAAGCAAATGGGCTCCCTGATCGACTCGGCGATGCGCGATGGGGCGGTGGGCCTCGGGACCGGGCTGATTTATCTGCCGAGCACGTTCTTCTCGACCGAGGAATTGGTCGCGCTCACGAAATACGTAACACCGTACAGAGGCGGATACGCGGCGCATATTCGTAGCGAAGGTGCGCGACTGATCGACGCCATTCGCGAGACGATCCAGATCGCGTCCGAAGCCGGCACGTGGGCAGAGATCAGGCACATCAAGTCGCGCTCGCTCGAGCAGATGCAGCAGGCGGTCGCCCTCATCGACTCGGCGCGCGCGGCAGGTGTCGACATCACCGCCGACCAGTACCCTTACATAGCGAGCGGAACCGGTTTAGCGGCGATGCTCAATACCTGGGTACAGGAAGGCGGAAGCGATTCGCTCGTCATCCGACTCAAGGATCCGGCGGTGCGCGCGCGACTCAAGGCGGAGCTCGGCGCGGACAGCGCTGCCGGTATTCGAACAGCGGCGCGCACGATGGTGAACGAAGTCGGCGTCGATTCCCTCAAGATCTACGAGGGCAAGCTGCTCACCGAGATCGGGAAGATGCGGAACGAAGACCCTTATGATGCGGCATTCGACATTCTCATCGGAGATCGCGGACGCACGAGCGCGATCTATTTCTCCTTCAACGAGGACGCGCTCCGGTACGTCATGAAGCAGCCGTGGGTATCGGTCGGGCAGGATGCCGGCGCGGTCAGCCCGGATTCGACGGGTAAGTGGCGCGAACGCGGACATCCGCGCGGGTTTGGAACTTTCCCGCGAATTCTCGGGCGCTACGTGAGACAGGATTCCGTGATCTCGCTCGAGTTTGCGATTCGCAAAATGACGTCGCTGGCCGCGCAGAGAGTGGGGATCAACGATCGAGGGCTGCTCAAGCCGGGGATGTACGCGGACATCACTGTCTTCGATCCAAACACCATCATCGACCGTTCGACTTACGAGAATCCATCGCAGCTCCCGACGGGGGTGAGCTACGTACTGGTGAACGGCGTACCAGTCGTCGACGGCGGACAGGTGACCTCCGCGCTCCCGGGCCGGGCGCTCAGAGGACCTGGCTACTCGCTGCGGCATTAGACGCGGCGGGTGTGCTCGACAGGCGCTGAGATTGTCGCGATGACTTCCTGACCAGTCCTAATCGGCCAGCAACCCGATCTTCAGCGCGAAGTCCACGTAGTCGCTGCGGTGCGCGAGCCCGAGCTTCTCGTTGATGCGCTGTTTGTAGGTATCGACAGTTTTGGGACTGATAAATAATTTCTCGCCGATTTCCGGCGCGCTGTACCCGCGCGCGACAAACTTGAGAACGTTCTGCTCGCGCTCGGTCAGCTTCTCGAATTTGGTGCGCTCGTCGGCGTGCTCCGCGCGGCGCTGAATTCTCTGCGCCAGCGCGCGCGCAGCGGACGGCTGCATGTACACGTCGCCGTGAGCAACGGCGCGGACGGCGTCGATGAGCTCGCGATCGGCGGCGCTCTTGACGAGATAACCGCTCGCCCCCGCTTCCAGCAGCGGAACGAGATATGAGTCCTCGGCGTGCATCGTGAGGATCAGGACCTTACCGCGCGTCTTCCTCGCGACGAGTTCTTTGGTTGCTTCGGCGCCGTCCATCTCACCCATCGAGAGATCCATCACGATCACATCAGGGTCGAGCCTGTCGGCTAGGGACAGGGCATCCTTCCCAGTGGACCCTTCGCCGATGACCTCGATATCCTTGGCCGTTCCCAGAACTGCTTTGAGTCCCGCGCGCACGACGGCATGGTCATCCACCAGGACCACCCGTATCATCCCATCCCTCAAGCCGCCTCCGTGTCGAGACCGATCCGCGCTACGACGCGCGTACCTTTGTCCGGCGTACTATCTATGCAGAGCTCGCCGCCGGCAAGTGAGAGACGCTCCTGAATAGCTGCAAGGCCACTTTTCCGGCGCTTGACTTCGAGGGGACCGTCAAAGCCCCGCCCGTCGTCGGCGACCTCGAGCTCGATAAGGCCTGGCCGCCCCCGCAAAGAAACGTCGACGTGACCCGCGTCCGCGTGTCTCTCGACATTGCGAAGCGCTTCCTGCGCCACGCGATACAGTGTCGCGGAAAGCGCGGGTGGAATGATGACGCCTGAGACATCCACTCTTACATCTACCTCCACCAACGAGCGTTGCTGGGTCGCGTCACCAAGGGCTTCGAGCGCGGCGGGCAACCCGAGATCGTCCGCCACTCGCGGGTGCAGAGAGCGCGAGACGTTTCGTATCTCTTCGATTGATGTCCGAAGCAGCTCCCTCACGTTCGCCAAGCGAGAGCTCGCCGGACCCTGCTCAATTTCGTTGGCAACGGCCGCGATCTGAAAGCTTGCCGCTACGAGCGTCTGTCCTACGGTGTCATGAAGGTCGCGAGCCACCCGCGCCCGCTCCCGTTCTTCCGCATAGACAACTTCCGCCCCCAGCTTTCGCATACGCTCCCTGCCGGCAGCGATGTTGTCGAGCATCTCGTTCATGGTGGTTGCGAGATGTAACAGCTCGGGATCCGCAACGAGTGAGGGCTGCACTCGCTCTGCGAGGCGTCCGTCCGACACTCGTTTCGCGACACGTTCGAGTTCGGCGATTGGGCCGAGCGCGAGCCTTACTAGCGCAAAATTCACCGCCGCCGCCAGGACTATAGCGCCGACAACGACGTACACATCAGTCACGCTGCCCGGCCTGAGCCACGTTTCGCCGAAGAGCGCGGGTACAGCAAAGCTGAGGATGATCAGATTCGCGCCGAGGAGTTTCGTCTCGAGTGAAACACCAAGCACTCCGCGAAGCCAGCTTGGCAGACGGGGCCGTTTTGGAAGCGCAAGACCAGGCTGGGTGGATAGTATCGTTCGAGCGACCGTCATGTGCGCCTCACTTCACGATCAGAGCGGTAACCATGCCGAACATGCCGTGATCGGATTCGGCGTGCGGCAAAATATGGCAGTGAAACGCCCACGTTCCCGGATTGTTGCAATTGACGATCACGTCCCAGCGCTCGCCTGGCGCAACGTTGAGTGTATCGCACTTCCAGGGGGCCGGTTGTGCCCAGCCATCTTTCGCGATGACGGTCATGTGCATCCCGTGAAGGTGCATCGGGTGGATCATCATTCCTTCGTTCATGAAACGAATGCGGACCTTCTGGCCTTTCTTCGCGACGATCGGCTCGGTGGCCGGAAAGCTCTTCCCGTTGAAGGTGTAGCCGTGAGCGCCATCGTTGAGGACGAGCACGTAGTCGATGTCGGCTTTCTCGATTGGTAGCGGGTTCTTTGGCTCGATGATGAACGCGCCCAGCAGACCAAGTCCTACCTGCGTTGCTGAATTATGGTGTGAGTGGTACATGTGCGACCCGGGATTGGGCGCGGTGAATTCATAGGTGTACGTCTGCCCCGATTTTATGGGAGGCTGAGTAATGAACGGCACGCCATCCTGATCATTGGGCAACTCCACCCCGTGAAAATGGATCGCTGTGGATTCTGTGAGCTCGTTCTTGATGATGACGCGCACGCGATCACCTTCGCGGACGCGAATCTGCGGTCCGGGTATCTGGTCGTTGTAAGCCCACGCCTCGACAGTTTGTCCGGGAGCGGTTTCCCAGGAAATCTTTTTCGCGGTCAGCTCGAAAACCTTTACGCCGTTACTCAGGCGCGGTTGGAGCAATTGGTTTCCCTTCCCAGCGGTCCTGGCGGGAAACGACTTGATGCCCGCTTCGTGCATCTTGTCCATCGCTTCCGCCGCGGCGGCCGCGGAGACTGGCGCCGGATTGGGCGCCATCGAGCCGCCACTGTGATCGGCATCGCTTGCGTTGACCGACTGCGCACCTGATTCGCCAATCGAGCATGCGGATACCGCGCTGCCCGCGAGGGCCGTGAGCGCGGTATTCCGAAGGAAATCGCGGCGCGAGCCCTTCTTACTCATTAGCGCGGCGGGCATTTTTAGCTCGTCATTGTTGTTCACTGCTCTCGCTCCTTGTGTGCTGAGTTGGACACCAACCCAAGTTTACGATCGAGAGGCGGTTGACTCTGTGGTGGCTCGGAGGATTTTTCAGAGGAGAACACCTCGTCCTTTGTAGGGAATAACCTGACACGCATGTCCGAATCGATAACGCAGGAAATCCTGGCGGAGATCGTGGAGATTGCCGCTGATGCGGTGATCTGCATGGACGCTTTTCAGCGCATCACGTTTTTCAACAAAGGCGCTGAGAAGATCTTCGGCTGGACGTCAGCGGAAATCATCGGTGAGCGGATCGAGACGCTGATCCCCGAGAGATTCAGGGGCAATCACCCCCGGCAGGTGGCAGAGTTCGGGCGCTCAGATGTAAAGGCGCGTCGGATGGGTGAGCGCCGCGAGATCGCCGGCCTCAGGAAAGGGGGCGTCGAGTTCCCCGCCGAGGCTGCAATCTCGCAAGTCCATCAGGGCGATAGCGTCGTCTACGCCGTTGTGTTGCGTGACGTGACTGTTCGGAAGCGCTTTGAGCAGCGGCAGCAATTTCTCGCCGAGGCCGGTGAGAAGTTGGCCGCGTCCTTCGGCTCATCGGAGACCCTGAATCAAGTAGCACGGCTCGCGGTTCCAGCCATTGCCGAGGGATGCATTGTCGAAAGCATGGTCGGCAACGGGTTCGTTGCCGGCGCGGCGGCGCACGTCGATCCCGCCATCGAGGAAATCCTCGATCAGCTGGGCGTTGCCGGATCGCGGGTTCCACCGGCGAGTCACCCTCTCGCTGAGATTCTCGAGAAGCGATCGCCAGTGTTACTGCAGTCCAATGCCTCGCAACGGCTTCTCGAAACGAGCACGGTGCCGGCTTATCGGGTCGCGATCGAGGCAATGCGTCCCGAATCAGCGCTTTTTCTCCCGCTCGTAGCTCGCGAGCAGCTCATAGGCGCCCTCTGCCTCTTCCGGACGAGGGGTGCCTTCGATGGTGATGACCTTGGATTTGCGGAGGATCTCGCTCGGCTTACTGCGCTTGCTTTGGATAACGCCCGTCTGCACGACACCGTCCGCGCAAGTTTGCGCGCACGCGACGAAATGGTAGGAGTCGTGTCGCATGATCTGCGAAACCCCGTTGCGGCGGTGAAGATGTTGAGTCGCGCACTGCTCCGTGACTCGGAAAATGGCGAAGCCAAGGAACGAGACAACATCGAGCTGATTTCACAGGCGGCCGAACAAATGGACGCGCTCATTCGCGACCTGCTCGACGTGAATCGTCTCGATGCTGGCAAGCTGGCGATCGCTCCCGCCGCGGTAGATCCGTCGCTCCTTCTGACGGACGCGCTTCAGACGCTGCGGCCGCTCGTCGACGAGAAAGGCATCAGCCTCGATCTCCAGATAGAGACATCTTTGCCGAAGGTCTTCGCGGACCGCGAGCGGATTCAGCAAACCCTGTCCAATCTGGTCGGCAACGCTATCAAGTTTTCGCCATCCGGATCGAAAATCGTAGTCGTTGCACGGAGTGACGCGAGCGGCGTCATCTTCTCGGTACTGGACAACGGAAAGGGCATCGCTCCGGAGGAGCTGCCCAGGGTATTCGATCGATACTGGCAGTCGTCGCGCACCGATCGTCAGGGCGCTGGCCTCGGACTCGCGATCGCCAAAGGTCTGATCGAGGCGCACGGTGGCAGGATCTGGGTAGAGAGCGCACCGGCGAAAGGAACGAACGTCTCGTTCACACTGCCGATTGCCTGAGATTTCGGGCCTCAATCTCCTCGCGGGACAGATCGCGAAAAGTGACTTGTCCGGGCATTACGGACCCGCCGAAGCGCGACCAGAGATTTCAACGACACGGATTCGAAAGAGC
>DASWDV010000072.1:0-4157 GCA_036395075.1 Gemmatimonadaceae bacterium
GGCGGGCCGAAAGGTAGTCGTCGGAAACAATCACCGGTTTCGCAGTGACGTGCAGCAGCTTTATCGCTTTCTCCAGGGTGGCGAGCTCGGCCGGCTCATTGGCGTGCGGGCCGGCCAGTATCAGTTCGCGAGCGCGCGCACCGGCTGGCGCTTCAGGCGTCCCGAGGCGGGAGGCGGAGCGTTTTTCGAGCACGGATATCCGCTTGTCGACCTCGCACTCTGGGTCGCGGATTTTCCGGAGCCAGTGCGAGTGAGCGCGCACATGGATCGGCCGCGGGGCACGAATACGGTTGAAGACTCGATGAGCGTTCACCTCGAATGCGCGGGCGGAATCAGTTTCAGCTTCGACGTCTCGTGGTCCTATGTGGGACAGGAAGAGCGCTGGTGGTTCGAAGTTCTGTCTGGGCGCGGAAGCGCGCGCCTCGCGCCGCTACGCGTCGTCAAAATGCTCAATGGAAAACCGACAGACGTCTCGCCGAGTGGCGCGGCCGCGCGCGAGAGCGTATTTCTCCAGTCGTATCGTGCTGAGCTCGCGCACTTCATTGCTGTCGTCAATGAGACGACGCCATACGATCCGCCCGACGATCAGCTGGTCGTGATCAAGCTGATGGAAGCGATCTACAAGGCGGCCGAGGAAGGCAAGGAAGTCCGTCTGTAGACGGAGAGACGATATACCGTCCACCACACCGCGAGATTGATTGGCAGCGCGAGCGCGATGATCTCGCCGTTCTTCTGGTCGAAGAAGGGAATTCCCTGCGCGATAAAGCCGAACAGGGAGAGAGCGGCGACGAATCCCGCCAGCCTCACAGCTCGGGCAACTCCGCGTCCTCCGTATACGCCGAGTGGGATCAGCACAACGAGCGCAATCGAGAGAGGGCTTAAGTGCATCAGGTTCTCGTTGCGACTCATGAAATAGTGTCGCGTGAAAAGCCAGGCGATCACGAGCGCTACCCCGCAAAATCCCGCTACGAGGCTCCACAACGTAGCGAGAGTGGTAGCGGCGAACAGCGCGCCGCGGTGTCCGCTATCAGCGCTCTTGACCAGAATCACGAGCAGCGCCGCGTAGAGAATCCCAACTGCAACGAACAGTGGGAGATAATTCGGTGGCGCGGCGGGCTCAGGAGACCGGCCCGCGGTGAACATAGCCGTCTCCGACCGGACCAAAGGAATTTGGGTTCCAGTGCTGTCCGTGACTCTCACGCTGCGCAGATCGTTCGCCATGCGCACCGGAAGAAACATCTCTTGCCACATCGAGAGCGGCTTGTCGGCAGGATGGCCGAGCGCGAGAGTCACACCAGTGTACAGCGGAATGTCGCCTTTCATCAGTCGCTGGGTATGCGAGCGATACGTTCCCGACGTCATGCGGGAGACGGTGGATGTCTGAAGCTCCCCGCCGAGCGCGTGGTCGATCGCGTCGCGGAGACGCGTCGAGCAATTGTCGCGGTAGTAGTCGTAGCGGTAAAACTTGTTTTGCGGTAGCGCGTTCCATTCCACGAACTGTTGCAGCTTCAACCGCTGCGCTGGAGAGAGATTGAGCTCCTGCGCCAGAACCGAGCGATCGTGCTCCCTGTAGTAGCGCAGCATCGAGGCGAGATCGATCGGCTCCATCCAATAACGCGTGTCACCGGTCAGGAATCGCCGCAGGAAATGTGGCTGATTGAAGTCAAACATCCCCCAGTTGTAGGTGATGTCGGTGCCGCGGGAGCGATCCCTAATCCAGATCGCATTATGGCCGAACCGTTCCCAGACTTCGTCTCCCCACCCGAAAGTGAGAAGGTAAACCGTGAGATTGGAGCCGGGTTCGGAGGAGGAAGGTGTCGCGGGGATTGGAGGAGAGGCTGGAGCAAGTTGCGCGTCGAGATCAGCTCCTATCGACGACGCGAATAGTGTGAGCACAACCAGCAGGCGTGATTTCATTCGTGTAAGATGCATCTTCGACGCTTTTACGAGGAGGTGGCGATGACGGAAACCTTTCCGCGCTATGCTCCGACAAAAAAAGCTCACCACTCGGTGAGCCTTTTTTGTTCGAGCGGTATTCCTGGTTACCGGCTCTGCGCGGACATCTTCTCGCTTTCGCGATCACGTTGGGACATCGTAGATGTCTTCGAGTTCTTGCTTGTCGATTGCTGGCTCGCCGCGTTTCCGGTTCCGACCTGTGCCTGTTGCTTCTGTTGGCCGGTCGCGCCAATCTGAATCCGCTTCGGCTGCGGAAGCGCCGCTTTCGGGATCCGAAGGCTCAGAACGCCATTCTCGAAATCAGCGTTGATCTGGTCCTCGTCGATCCCCTGCGGCAGCTGGAAGGTTCGCATGAACGAGCCGTAGGTACGCTCGATGACGTGATAGCGATCGTCCTGGCCTTCCTTGCGCTCCGTACGTTTTTCACCGCGAATAGTCAGCACGCCGTTATCGGCGGTGATCTCCACTTCTTCCGGCTTGAGGCCGGGCAGTTCGAGCTCGACCCGGATTTCCGTATCGTTCTCCTTGATGTCGACTGCCGGGGTCCAGGCGTTGCCATCGCGCGCGAAAGTGTCCTCGAATAGCCGGTCAATCTCGCGCCGGAGCCCGAAAATCGGGGAGCTTGTCGTCAGGCTGTAAAGCATTTTCGTCTCCTATTGGTTGAGGTTTTTTCCCGTATGGTCGGGCGAGAAAAGGCGCAATGCGCATACCACGCAAGCTTGCCAGTTTGGCAAATCAATTAGTCAGTTCGGCAACGCCTGAGTCAGACTTGCAGAGCTCCTGACTGCGGACTTCCCCAGCCCGCAGTCGCTCCCGTAACTTGTTTATTGAGCCTCGTTTAACTATACTCCACAGCTACACCAGAATAACGAAGAGAGTCAACATGAAGCCCGATATCCATCCAGTATACGCCACGGCCACTGTTCGGTGCGCTTGCGGAAATACATACCAGACCAGATCCACCCAGGCGGAGATTCACACCGATATCTGCGCCAGCTGCCACCCCTTCTTCACGGGCAAGCAGAAGCTCGTCGATACTGCGGGGCGCGTTGAGCGCTTCCGTCAGAAGTACGGCAAGCAGGCCGCTGGCTCCAGCACTGAAAGCTGAGTCTCCGCGACCGGCTCAGGGACGCTATCGAGCGTGCCGCTGAGGTAGAGCGAGAGCTCTCCGATCCAAAGACCGTAAGAGACCAGCAGCGCATGGCGGCGCTGGGGCGCGAGCTCAGGCATCTCCACCCGCTGGTCGAAATGGCAAACAAGCTGGAGAAATTCGAGCACGAGCTCGCGGAAACCCGCGAGCTCGCCGACTCTGATGATCCCGAGATGGCGCAGGAGGCCGAAGCCGAAGCGGCGCGGTTGGAGCAATCCGTCGCCTCTCTGCTCGACGAGATCAAACCCGCCCTCATCCCACACGACCCCCTCGACGATCGCCCAGCGATTGTCGAGATCCGCGGCGGCACCGGCGGCGACGAAGCCGCGATTTTCGCCGCCGACCTTTACAGGATGTACACGCGCTTCGCCGAGGGCCGCCGTTGGCGCATCGAAGTCATCTCGCAATCAGACGGAACACTCGGCGGAATCAAGGAGGCAATCTTCAAGGTCAAGGGTGAGGGCGCCTACGGAGCAATGCGCTGGGAATCGGGCGTGCACCGCGTGCAACGCGTTCCCGTCACCGAGAGTCAGGGACGCATCCACACGTCTGCTGCCACCGTCGCCGTGCTTCCCGAGGCGGAAGAGATCGATCTCAAGATCGAGGACAAGGACCTCCGCATCGATGTCTTTCGCTCGTCGGGTCCGGGCGGTCAAAGCGTGAACACCACCGATTCCGCTGTCCGAATCACGCACATCCCCAGCGGGATCGTCGTGAGCCAGCAGGATCAGAAATCGCAGCTCCAGAATAAGCTCAAGGCAATGGAGGTCCTGCGGGCGCGCTTGCTCGACGCAAAGATCGCGGAGCAGGAAGCTGCACGCGCGCGCATGCGGAAAACCCAGGTGGGAACCGGTGATCGCTCGGCGAAAATCCGGACTTACAACTATCCGCAGAATCGCGTTACCGATCACCGCATCAACCTCACTCTCCACGAGCTGACGAACGTACTCGATGGAGACATTGATCCCTTCGTCGAAGCCCTCAAGGTCGCCGACGTCGCGGAGAAACTGGGTGAGTAAGAGCGGCACGCCGTTTTTTCCCACGACGTTGC
>DASWDV010000073.1:0-1812 GCA_036395075.1 Gemmatimonadaceae bacterium
CGTCTCTCGCGCGCGTCTTTACGGGAAACCGCCTGATTGGGGACGGTCGCCAGTGATGTGAGTCGGTTCGCGTACTGCGATCAAATCCGTTCCGGGTGAAGCTCGAAAGCCTTACATCGCCCAACATCGCTCATGCAACGAGCGCCTAAAAGTGTCCTCCGGAATTGATTCGCGATGCTGGATCGACCCTCATGTTGCTACCTGCTGGTGGTCGTCTCGCGAGCTCTCGTCGAATCCGACGGAATCGCTCGAGGAGATTCGCCGTCACCCCAGCGTTCTCCGGAAGGCCGATGGAGTGCTCCCCAAAGTTCTGCTCAGCGCGAGGAGCTTAGCCCGAGCTGCTCCGTGGGTACTCGGCTGGGCTGCGCATCCCGAGTGCTGAATGCAGCTAGGTGTTGGAATCGCCGAACCAATACGGTTTCGGCGTCCCCCAGAACCCAGCGCCGTACACGCCCCGCGTTTGCGATACGCACACGGAGGCCCGCGGTCTTCCGCCTAGCTCAATGACTCGCTCGCCGCTGCGGCCGGACGAGCTTCTCGGCTTCCGCCTCGCTCAATTGACTCGTCGTCTTCTCGAGTATTAGCGCTGCAAGTTGCATTGGTTCGAGGTTGATTCCCCCGTGCTTGCGCACCCAGGCCGTAATGTCCTCCAGACGCTCGAGCGTCTTCAGGGCGAGGGGGACGAGACGCCGTTCCGTCCACCGAGGATCCGTCGGCCGCCCACCGCCCGCCGGTACGCGGAACTTGGCTTCGACGTCCGCAAGAAGCTGCATCGCGCCGAAATAACCGCCCGTCGCGGAAACTTTACCCCTCCGCTCGGCCCCGAGCCCCTCAGCGATCCGATCCATGTCGAGCTTTCTCTTCATCGTCTACTCCTCCGCGAAGCCCCGGATGGCGAAGTACTCGTCGCCGACCACCAAACCGACCTCTCCTTGGCGAGCGTCGCGACCGATCCTCCTTCAGAAGTCTCCGAGCTCGGCAAAGTTCCTGGCATCTTCGATGTCGACCGGTGTCGTATAGCAATGCACGACGACCGGCTCATCCTTCACGAGCGCACCGCTTCGTTCATCGTCGCGCCAGATGCCTTGTGCTTTCGGGTACGCCGTCGCCGCCGAAGACACGGCCGAACATCTCTAAAGCGCCGTTGACCCAGCGTGGCTGGTCAACGGCTGTCACCCCATCGCGTTCAACACTCGGGACGAACAAGACCACAAGAACCCGCCTGCGTCCTCCACTGAGGACCAGGCGGCGTCGGGTGGTCTTAGGGCGCTTCTTCGGCACCGTACCATCAATATAGATCGTGGGTCGCGATCAGCAAGGCAGTACAAAGAAAATGGTGCCGTCCAGAGCTCGAACCTGGGATCGACTGATTGAGAGTCAGCGACGTGATCGAACTGCGCCTGGACCCTCGACATAGAAACGGCGACACTTTAGCCCCTCGTCTGAGTCTTGGGTGCCTAACCCAAGGCGCGGTTAGAACCCAATGCGCCATCGCACACCGCCGTCAGATACTGCATTTCCGAGCCCCTGAGAAACTTCTATGAAGCGACGAGATCGAGCCGGCACAGTCGTCGCTTGGCGATGGTCGCGTTTAGGCCGTATTTCTCAAGCTCAGGATCGGTCGGCTGACTGGCGCGCGCGAGCGCGGCGGTCGAAAACCTTCATAGTCCGTCGAAAAGCACCAAAGGGGCCGAATCGCTCGGCCCCTTTGGTTTCGCGACATTACGTGGTTGCGGGGGCCCGCAATCACCGATATCAAACACCCTGACATTTGAGGTGGATTTGGTCCAAGCACCGTCGCCACAGTGGGGC
>DASWDV010000074.1:0-2697 GCA_036395075.1 Gemmatimonadaceae bacterium
GTGGCGATCGGCCCCGGGCTCAGCACGTTCACCCGGATATTCCTGCCCTTCAGTTCGTTGAGCCAAGTGCGTGCGAATGAGCGCAACGCCGCCTTGCTCGCCGAATACACGCCGTAACCAGGAAAACCTTTCACCGAAGCAACTGACCCGGTCATGAAGATCGATCCGCCATCGTTGAACAGCGGCAACGCCCTCTGAACCGTAAACAGCGTGCCGCGCGTATTCAGGCCGAAGGTCGCATCGAAATGCTGCTCGGTAATCTCGCCCAGTGGGACGGCTCCGCCTATGCCGGCGCTCGCGTACAGGACGTCGATCTTGCTTTTTTCCCGCTTGACCGTGTCGAACAGACGGTCGAGGTCGTCGAGATTGGCCGCGTCGCCGCGCACGCCGATCACGTTCCGGCCAATCAGCTTGACGGCCTCGTCGAGCGCCTCCTGCCTCCGGCCCGTGATGAAAACATAGGCGCCTTCTTCAACGAACCGCTTGGCGCTCGCCAGTGCCATACCGCTCGATCCACCCGTGATGACTGCAACCTTACCCTCAAGCTTTCCCATAACTTCTCCTTTCGTGGTGTCGGGACAGCATCTGCCCCCGAGAACCTCGACATGGGTCTGCCGGCGTCAGGCGTTGAGTGCAGAAGCGCGCACATCGGTGGTGCGAAATCGATCCGGCTGGACGACTGACGCCAGCCGCGATGATCGGTGTCCGCCGTTCGGAATTGGGCCGTGCTTGTCGGCATAGGCTATGATGACCGCCCGTACTGCTGTTCGATGTGTTAGATACGGGCTTTGGAAGGCGCACCGCGCGGTGCGGGATTGCACCATGATCGACTGGGATGACGTTCGCTACTTTCTTGCCGTCGCGCGCGGAGGCTCGGTGCGGGCTGCCGCCGAGCGCCTCGGTGTGAACCACGCGACCGTGCTGCGACGCATCGCCCAGCTCGAGGAACGCCTCGGGGTCCACATGTTCGAAAAGCTGCCTTCGGGCTACCGCCTGACGGCTGCGGGCGAGGAGGTCCTCGAGTTCGCGGACCAGATGGAAGCGTCGTCGCACCTGCTGGAGACGCGCGTCTTCGGGCGCGATCAGAGCGTGCGCGGGCTTCTGCGGGTGACGCTGGCGCCGCCCCTCGCGACACACCTGCTCATGCCGGACTTCGCCGATTTCGCGCGTCTGCATCCGGACATCGAGATGGAAATCTTGTCGTCCGGCGAGCTGGCAAATCTGACCAACCGAGAGGCCGACGTCGCGATCCGCGTCGTCTACGACCGCAAAACCCTGCCGCTCAATCTTCACGGCCTGAAGGGACCGGAGCTGTTCGGCGGCGTCTACATGTCCCGCGATGGACTAGCCGCGTGGCGTGCGGGCGCGCCTGATCCGATCCGGTGGATCGTCATAAGCATTCATGGAATCCCGGACTGGGCCAGCGAGGGTGAGGTTCGCACCACGGGGGTTCCATTCAGGACCACGGACGCCGAGGCGCAGATCGTTGCTGTACGGCAAGGGCTCGGGATGACGACACTGCCGTGCTTCGTTGGCGATGCCGACCCCCTACTGGTGAGGGTGCCGGGTACCGACCTGCACATGTACGGAACGGTTTGGCTCCTCACACAGGGGGAGACACGCAAGACGAAGCGCGTGCGGCTCTTCACGGAGTTCGTATCCCGCAGGCTCGCCGCGTACGCTCCGCTTCTCGCGGGGCTGTCCATATCGCGCGACTGACGCGCGGCAGGTCGCCGGCAACGCTTGCCGTAATCCGGTCGGAAGCCGAGCTGCGATCGCTTGAAGCGGCGTCGTTCAATCCGCGAATGGTGCGCCGTATCGCAACCGGCGCGAGGGACACACTACTGACGGACGACGGACTTCACCATCGCTGACGGTCTTTTAGGGCAAGCTGGAGACGCCGCTTTTGCGGAGGACTCCGAGGAAAATCGACCAACCGATATCGATAGTCTGAAACCGAGCAAATCGCGGATCGCTGAAATTCTCCTTTGAATTCAAGAGCGAAAATTTCTGACGGATCCGGGATACGGTTCTTCGTCGTCGGCGGAAAGATTTTCCTCGATGGATCAATGCGTTATGATGCTTCAGAACAATCGAGTGGGCTCGACGAGTCGTAGAAAAAGGCAGGTCTGGGATAGTCAGGGATAGGACCGCAAGGCGGGCTTCAGCGATCGTCATCGATATTGCCCGATAGGTTTCCAGTCAACTGCATCATGTACGGCGCTTCCCTCGTTGATCTGCGCGGGAGGCCTGCTCATCGGTCGGGGACACGACGAGTAGAATTGCGCTGTCGGCGGAGCCGCTAATCACTACGGTGTTCCAGACCACTCCTCGAACATTGCGTCTCTTCACACCGCGAAACCTGAAACGACCCATCGCTCGACAGCCTCTGCCGCATCGCTAGCCTCGTGTTGAAGGCGATACAGGCGTCAGGGGAAGCCGTGCACGAGAGTTGAGGAGTTCTCGAAGCGAAGAATGTGCTCAGGCGGTTCGCGCAATCCGGCGCCGATCACGACGCAGGCGAAGCTCTCGACCGCAAGGTCGCTTCTAGAACAGATCGCTTCACGGGTTCACGGCCTGAACGCGAACGGTAATCGGACCGGGACGGTCGAAGATCGAGACATTGCCGGTCACGTTGCCGAGGATCCCGATCCCAGGCTGAGGGACACGGCCGTTGCGATAGTAGATCACGAAGTG
>DASWDV010000075.1:0-11893 GCA_036395075.1 Gemmatimonadaceae bacterium
CTATAGCTCGCAACAAACCTAGGACGACCGGATCAGGCTTTCGTAACGCACTGCGGATGACGGCGTCTCGAACTGACAGAATCACACAAAGGTGCGAGCGGCAGGTGATAGGTGCGAGCGATGAGTAATGCGTTTTACCTCGCGCCTCGAACCTATTACCCGCCGCCTCGCCCCTTCAGTGTGATTCCGTCCTGTACTACCTCCCGTCGGCAACGAGTTTACCCAGCGATGGTGTCCCCTCCAAGTACAGGGAGTATCTCTCCCGATATGTAGCTCGAGTCGATGTTCGAAGCCAAAAAGACGTACGCAGGCGCCAATTCTTCCGGCTGACCGGGCCGCTCCATGCCGGTATCCTGACCGAATTCTTTCACGTGACTCGGGTCACTCGACTGCACGTTGAGCGGAGTCCACACCGGTCCCGGCGCCACCGCGTTCACCCGGATCCCCTTCTCGACGAGATTCTGCGCCAGCGATTTGGTGAAGGCGTGGATCGCGCCTTTGGTCGCGGAATAGTCGAGCAGTGTCTTCTCGCCCTCCAGTCCCGTGATCGACCCGGTGTTGATGATGCATGATCCTTTCTTCATCCTCGCAACCGCTGCCTTCGCGAGATAGAAGAGGCCGAAGAAATTGGTGCGGAAAGTTCGCTCCAGCTGCTCGGCATCGATGTCGTCGATCGACTCCTGGTTCTTCTGGAATCCGGCGTTGTTGACGAGGATGTCGAGCGAGCCGAATTCAGCGACGGTGCGATCCACGCAATCATTGCAGTAGCTCGCATCAGTGACATCACCCGGGGGAAGCAACGCGCGACGTCCTTCGCGCATGATCGCGTCGCGCGTCTCGATCGCGTCGGGTTCTTCCTGCGGCAGATACATGACCGCGACATCTGCGCCCTCACGCGCGAACAAGACCGCGACCGCGCGCCCAATTCCCGAATCGGCGCCGGAAATGAGCGCGATCTTTCCTTTCAGCTTGTCAGCGCCTTTGTAAAGCGGCGCCAGATACTGTGGGCGCGGACGAACCTCGGCTTCAATGCCCGGGAACTCCTGATGCTGCTTCGGCATCGGCGGCTTCGGATGCGACTGCACGCGCCGCAGCTCGGCCTCGCGCGCGCGAGCGCTGCCGCTTCTTGTTCCGTGACTTCCAGTCGTAGTCGTGCGCTTCGCGTGATGAGTGCGTGTCGATGATTTTTTCGCGGAACGGCTTGGCATGCTCCCTCTCTATGTCGATGTGCTTGCTCTTTTTCCAGCCAGCGGCTGGCTAGCGTCTATGTGATTTTGAGACTGATCAAGAGTGGCAAACGGCGTTCCCCGGTGTCGGTAGAGCTACGATATATTTCGGCGCCATGTCGCTTACCCTTCGCTTCCTCGGCACGTCAGCGTCGCGCCCCACGGTCGAGCGCAACGTTTCGTCGGTCGCGCTAATCCGCGAGGGCGAGACGCTCATGTTCGACTGTGGCGAAGGAACGCAGCGGCAGATGATGCGCTACGGAATTTCGTTCGCGCTGACCGATATTTTTTTCAGCCACATGCACGCGGACCACATGCTGGGCATCACCGGTTTGTTGCGCACGTTAGCACTTCAGGGGCGCACCGAAGCGATGAACCTCTACGGTCCACCCGGCTCCGAGAAATTATTGTGGCGAGCGATTACCCTCGGCAGCGAGAAACAGCACTTCGAGATCAAGGTCTTCGAGATTACGCCCGAGACTCCCCTCAAGCGCAACGGATACTCGATAATTCCGTTTGCCGTCGAGCACGGCGACCGGACGGCCATCGGCTACCTCGTTGCGGAGGAGATCCGACTCGGCAGGTTCAATCCTGAGAAAGCACGCGCGATGGGGATCCCCGAGGGCCCGCTGTGGGGAAAGATCCACAAGGGCGAGACGATCTCGCTGCCAGATGGCCGGACGATCGAGCCGGCAGAGCTGGTTGGTCCAACGAGACCGGGACGGCGAGTAGTGTTGACCGGCGATTCCCGTCCGTCAGAGGGAACGATCACCGCCGCGATGGGCGCGGACGTTCTGGTTCACGAAGCGACGTTCGCAACGGAGGAAGCTCCGCGCGCGCTCGAAACCGGACACTCGACGGCCCGAGAGGCGGCCGAGGTCGCGGTGAAGGCCGGCGTAAAGAAGCTCGTGCTGACCCACGTCTCCGCGCGCTACTCGCGCGATACGTCCGAGCTCGAGCGCGAGGCGCGCGAAATATTTCCCGCCACGATCATCGCGCGCGACGGTCTCGAGATCGACGTGCCCTTTGAGGCGGCAGCTGCCCCGGATTAAATCAGGAGGCTCTGTCGACGCGAGTAAGATTGTTGGACACGGGCATCGACCGACGAAAGAGAAGCGCGAGCTTATCATCAGTGAGAGTCTGCATGATTTTTTCCGGCGCAACACGCGACGTCACGCTGCGCGACTCTGGCCCGTTCCAGATGTCCCACGCATAACGGTCGAGGCGCGCGGTCTTGCCACCCGGATGATGGAACACGACCATCGCGTTACTCGCGCCCGGCACCTGCACTTCGACTCCCCAGTTCGTTCCGTCGGGGCCGCGGAACGGCTTGATCTGTCTCGCCATCGTTTTTCCTAGTGAGATGTCAGCGCGAGCGGATGCAGCTTTTGCCGGCCGACGAATCCAGCGTCAATTTCGTGCCAGTACTGCACGCTTGGCTCGCCGAGCTTCCAGCAGTAGAAGACGTCCCGGTCATCGATCCTTCCGCGAAAATCCACCAAACCGGTGTCCATCCCCTTGCAGATGACGCCGAGATCGTTGAGCTCGGCGATATAGCCCTCGATGTCCCTCGCAAGGCGCTGCGCTTCGATCTGCAAGAGCTCGGCGATCGCATCGGGACGCTCGGGACTCGACCCGACGGTGGCGAGCTCGAACTCCCGTACCTTGTCTTCCCAGCGACGATGATCCTCCACGAGATCAGCGACAATCTTGCTGACGAGCGGGAGAGTGCGATTGGCTTCGTCCAGACTGAAAATTTTTTCCATGCCGTACTCTCATCATAGTCCGGAGCGCGGTCAAGTGTGGGCTGCGCGTCGACAGGATCAAGAAAGTGTAGGGGGATCCACTAAAGGTGCGAGGTGCCAGGGAATAGGCGAGAGGCATGAGGCACACCCGTTCTACCTCGCTGCTCGGGCCTATCACCCGGCACCCCGCACCTTTAGTGCACGCGTCGTCCACCCGACGATGCTTACGCAGCGAGCCCCCCTTACGCAGCTAGCCCCTACCTTCTGAGATTCTCTCCTGTAGTCTGCGAGCGCGTCTCTCCTTTGCCGCGTCGTAGCGACGGATCTCATCGACGGTCTCGGGCTTGAGCGGCGGAACCGGGACAGGTTTTCCGTTCCGATCGACCGCGACGAACGTCAGGTAGCACGAGTTGGTGTGGCGGCGCAGCCCGGTGAGAAGGTTCTCGGTTTCGACGCGCACTCCAATCTCCATCGACGTCCTTCCGACAAAATTGACGCTCGACTTCATGATGACGAGATCGCCGACGTGGATTGGCTCGCGAAAATCGACGCGATCGACCGACACCGTCACGCACGCGAGTCGCGCGTGCCTGATGGCCGAGACGGCGGCGGTCGTATCCATCATCGAGAGAACGACACCGCCGAAGACGTGACCGAGCACGTTAGCGTGCTGCGGCATCATCAGCTGTGCCGTTTCGTGCTGCGTCTCGCGAACCGGGTGCGGAGCTTCCCCTGCGGTCGTCGGATCCGGTGCCCGAGGTCCGGGAGCAGACCGAGGTCCGCCAGCCGGCCGGGGCCCGGGGCTCGAGCGAGGTTTTGATCGACTCACGTCTGCCGTCCCGCGAGCTTCTTTGATCGCGCACGCGTCGATGCTCGTCGCGCCCCGCTACGCACCGGAGATTTCGGCGGTGATCGCTTCCACGATACCTGCTGAATACGCTCGCCGTACGTAGTCGCATCATTAAAGGCGCGCGACAGCGCGTGACGAGTGCGTGCATCCACCCGCGGCTTGTCCAGCCAGAAAATCTGGACGTAGCTCGACGAGACCAGACCGAGCTTCCATTCCCGTCCGCGTCGATCGCGGAGCGCCAGCGTGTTCCCCTTGCGCGCCGAGTCGTAGTGGGAAATGACATCGTAGCCGTCGTGCCTCCACCGGCGGTTCACGAACCCGCCTTCCCCCGCCGCTTCCTGAACCGTGGAGTCTCGGAGCATTCGGTCGAGCGCCGCCGGCTTTCCATTCCGTAGATCGATCACCGCTCGGGTGGTGTCGTCCTGGTCGTGTTCGTCGGCACGCTCGACGGAGAGTCGGTGCTCGAGCGCAACGTAGGGCCCCAGAACATTCAGGATGTCGGTCTCACCGACGGCGGTGATGTCGACGTCATCCTCCGGATCATCATCTGGTCCCAGCAATCGCGCGCTCGGGTGATGGCGATGGTAGTCCTCGGCGAGCCGGACGATGGCGGAGTCGTCGTAGATGATTGTAGAGTCGTCCGTTGCGAGCTCTCGCCGGAAGACCCGCTCTCCCGTCAGAAGCGCGTGCGGAAAGGAGCGGTCGACCTCGCCAACGAAAATCTCGTAGTAACGACCGCCGGTGCGGGCGAGAATCAGCGGCGATCCGCGAATTCTCAGTCCCGAGTTGTCGCTGCGGACCCAGTAGGTCTGGTCACCAGCGGAGACGAGGAACTCCGCCGCGGGCGGCGGTGGGGGAGGAAGAGTGCAGGCGCCCGCGAGGGCGAGAAGAACGAGGGTCGTATAGCGCATGGCTGGCAAAATATATCGGGTCGGGCGGCTACTCTTGGACGATTGACCTCGGTCGCAGGAATCGCCCGGGAAAACGGGGCGCGGCAGCGGACCAAAATCGCCGCTCGATCAGTATAATCCCCTGCTGCTGAGCGCTTTTCACAGGCGACGTTTCGCGCCTGGCTCATTAGATTGGACGCTCCCCTCCCGTTTTCCATACATATAGTAGAATGCACTTCCATAAGATCACCCTCGCGACGACTGCGGTGGCGGCAGCGTTGTCGCTTGCCTGCACCGGCACGCACGAAGCATCGGCGAAGAGCGCGACACCCAATCTCCAGGTCGCATCGGTTACTCGCGACACCACGCCGCGCGCGCGCGCAGCGGCCGACACCGATACCGTCAACCGTGCAGCGGCCGCGCTCGGTCAGCATCCGACTCCACCCGTTCTCGACTCGCTGATCAAGGGCACGCTCGCCGCGCGTGGGCTGTATGTCTTTCGTTTCGGCGCGAACACGCGACGCATGAAACACCTCATCGGGATCGCGGATTCGACCGAGATCAACGCGCTCATCATCGATGTGAAGGATGAGTTCGGCCTCAACTTCGACTCCAGCGATCCAATGCTGAAGAAGAACGCCGGCACCCAGGTGAAGGCGCACAACCTTCGCTCTCTCGTCGATACGATTCGCGCGCACGGCATTCTTCCCGTCGCGCGAATCGTCGTGTTCAAGGATTCGGTTACGGCGCGCAACAACCCGAATCATACTATCAGAAAGGCCGACGGCACGCCGTGGCACGACAAGAAGGGCCAGACCTGGGTCAATCCGTACGCGAACGCGATTTGGGAATACAACTTCCGCGTCGCTGAAGAGGCGATCAAGATGGGATTCGGGGAGATACAGTTCGATTACATCCGCTTCCCCGAGCCCTACAAGAGTCTGCCGGCGCAGGTTTTCCCAGAGCAAGCGGGGCGCAGCAAGCCGCAGGTGCTGGCCGAATTCCTGAGTACAGCGCGGGCGCGGTTTGCCAAGCTCGGAGTGAGAACGACAGCCGACATCTTCGGTCTTGTCACTACTGTCGGCGGTGCGCTCGAAGTGGGACAGAAGTGGGAACCGATCTCACAGTCGGTCGATGCCGTGCTGCCAATGGTCTACCCGTCGCATTATCCGCCTGGCTCGTTCCAGCTGCCGCACCCGAACGCGGCTCCTTACGAGGTCATTCACATCGCGGTCTCGCGCGCGCGCGAGCGCGACGAGAAGCTCGGCATCAAGGGCGAGCACGTGCGGCCGTGGCTGCAGGCGTTCAGCATTGGAAAGCCGGCGTACGGTGCGCACGAGATAGAGGAGCAGAAGCGCGCGGTGTACGATTCGGGCTACGACGGTTGGGTGTTGTGGGAGCCAGGGTCGCGCTACGATAAGTTTCTTCCTGCGCTGGAAAAAACTTTCGTGTCACGAAAGAAAAATCCGCCGGTGCCGCGACCGGCTAACAGGCTCGACTAGCAACTGCCTGCTACTCACTTACAAGTGACGGGTTGAGGGTTACCCATAAGTCGAGTAGTAACTCGAACCGTTTTTCTAGGTCGAGAGTTCCGAGAGGCCAGATTACTATATTATGCCCATGACGACCACCGTCTCGATCTCCGGCATGTCGTGCGTGCACTGCGTGCGCGCCGTTTTCACTTCACTTGCGGGAGTGGCGGGGATCGATCGCGCCGATGTCTCCATCGGGGGCGCCGTAATCGAGCACGACGGGACGGTGACGCCGGACCAGATTCGCAACGCGATCGCCGTCGCCGGTTATGAGGTAACGGACTTCACGACCGACCGCCGCATTCTTCCCCTGGCGCCATGAATCCGCCCACCTACAATCCGCCGATCGAACACGACGAAGAGCGGACGGTAGGTGCGCTGCTCGCCCCTGACATCCTCGACATGCTCGAGACCGGTCCGGATGCAATTCCTGCCGAGACCGAAGAGCTCCACGCGAAGGATCTCGCCGACGTCGCGCACGCGCTGCCGCGCGAGATGGTCGCCCCATTCCTCTCGGCGCTTCCGCTCGAGCGGGCAGCCGATGTTCTAGAGTACCTGAACGAGGAGCTGCGCACCGAGGTTCTCGAGACGATGAGCGCGCGGCAGGCGGCCGAGCTCGTCACGGAGATGACCCCGGACGATCGCGCCGATGCGCTCGAACGCCTCGAGGAAGCGAGCGCCGAAGAGATCCTCTCCGAGATTCCAGCGGCCGAGCGCGCCGAGACGGAGAAGCTGCTCGCCTACGATCCGGATTCGGCGGGCGGTTTGATGACGACGGAGTTCGTGTCCGTCTCGCAGGATACGCCAGTAGATGAAGCGCTTGCGGCAGTGCGTCGGATCGCCAGATCGGAGCGGCGTGAGGCGATGAACACGATCTACACGACGGATTCCGCTGGCCGCGTTCAGGGAGTGATGGCGCTTCGCGAACTGCTCGCCGCACCCGAAGGAGCAAAAGTTTCCGACATCGCGTGGCAGGAAGTTCAGACCGTGCCGGTCACCGCGGATCGCGAGGAAGTCGCGCGGGTGACGCGCGAGTACGACCTCGTCGCGGTGCCGGTGGTCGACGACCACGGCGTCATTCAGGGAGTCGTCACTGTCGACGACGTGATCGATGCGCTCGTGGAGGAGCACACCGAGGACGTGCAGCGGTTCGGCGGAATGGAAGCGCTCGACATGCCGTACACTCAGATCGGATTCTTCTCGATGATCGGCAAGCGCGCGCCCTGGCTTGCCGCGCTTTTTCTGAGTGAGATGCTAACCACGACAGCGATGGGACACTTTCAGGGAGAGCTCGAGAAGGCCGTTGTGCTCGCGCTCTTCGTTCCGCTCATCATCAGCTCCGGCGGAAATTCCGGGTCTCAGGCAACGTCACTTATCATCCGATCGCTCGCGCTTGGAGAGATCAAGCTCCGCGATTGGTGGAGGATCATGCTCCGTGAGCTTCCCTCCGGCCTGATGCTTGGCGCGATTCTCGGGTTGATGGGAATCGTCCGGATTCTGCTCTGGCAGTATCTCGGCATCGGCCAGTATCCGCACCCCAATCTTCTCGCCCTCACAATCGGCGTTGCCCTCATCGGCGTTGTGACCTTCGGCTCGCTGGCCGGCTCGATGCTGCCGTTCGTGCTGCAGAAGCTTGGTTTCGATCCAGCGAGCGCATCGGCCCCATTCGTGGCGACGCTCGTCGACGTTACCGGCCTCTCGATTTATTTCTACGTTGCGCTGCTGATTCTCCGCGGCACTCTACTCTAGGGCACGCCGCGCGAGCTCATTGTTCTCCAGGCCCATCGCTACTGCGTGGCGCCGACCTTCGCAGCCGTCGAGTCCGACGGAAAGGCCGTAACTGCCCCGACAGGCGCGGCACCACTTGGGTGCCTCTTCGTCTTGTCGAACTGCGCGACGCTTGAGACGATCCCCTGCTCGAGCCACGCATGCTCGCCGCGCAAAACTTCCATCGCGACTTTGTACAACGCCGGATCGTTGGGCCCGAAAAGATGATCGAAGTGCACGGCAATCCGGTCGCGCGCCTCAATGCAGAAAGCGTCAGCGAGCGTCACCGCTTCAGGCCTTCCCCGCTTCGCCAGCATCTGCGCCCGCGCGCACGCGGCCGACATTGCATACAGCTCGGCGCCGATGTCTACCGCCCGGAACAACACCATCTGTCTTCGCTCGAGCTTGGGCCCGAATTTCACCATCGCGTGGAATATCGATCTGCCGAGGTGACGCGTGGTGCGCTCGATGTAGCGGACGTGGCGCGCGAGCTTGCCGAATTCTCCATAGCGACGCAGTCGGGACGCGTTGAGCCAGCGTGACGGATACCAGGTCAGATAGAACGGTGTCGCGTTCGCCATTGCCGACAGTTTCTCTTTCAGCGATGACTCGGGGTTGACAATGTTGAACGCCAGCTTGAAGTGGTAATCGACCGCTTCCCGCGCGATGAATAGACGCATGATCTCCGACGATCCCTCGAAGATCAGGTTGATGCGAAAATCGCGCATCGCCCTCTCGATTGGGATCGGCGGCTCGCCACGACGGGCCAGCGATTCCGCCGTCTCATACCCGCGACCACCACGGATTTGCAGCGTGTCGTCGATGATTCGCCAACCAGCTTCGGTGTTGAACAGCTTCGCGATGGCCGCTTCGAGCCGAATGTCGTAGCCGCCTCGCTCGTACAGCGCAGCCGACAGCTCCGCTACCGCTTCCATCGCGAAGGTATAGGCAGTCATTCGCGCGAGCTTCTGCGCGACGGCCTCGTGTTTACCGATTGGCTGGCCCCATTGCACACGCTCGTTGCACCACTTGCGGGTGATCGAGACCATCTGCTTTCCCGCCCCGGCGCAGCCCGCCGGAATGGTGAGCCTGCCGGTGTTGAGCGTGACGAGTGCGAGCTTCAGCCCCTTCCCTTCCTCCCAGAGAATGTTCTCGCGTGGAACCTTCACGTTGTTGAATCGAATGACGCCATTCTCGAGTGCCTTGAGTCCCATGAAGCGCAGGCGATGAACGACCTCGACGCCTGGCATCGATGACTCGACGATGAAGGCAGTAATCTGCTTGCGCGGCTTGCCGCCGATCACCTTGTCAGGCGTCCTCGCCATGACGACGAACAGCTCGGCGCGCGTGCCGTTGGTGCACCACAACTTTTCGCCATTTATGATGAAGCTCCGCCCGTCTTCGGAGGGCGTGGCGGTACAACGCATGTTCGCTGGATCCGAGCCGGCGTCGACCTCGGTGAGCGCAAACGCCGAGATCGCTCCCTTCGCGAGCCGTGGAAAGTATTTCCGTTTCTGTTCTTCGGTGCCGAACAACTTGAGTGGCTGCGGGACGCCGATCGATTGGTGTGCGGAGAGTAACGCTGTAAGCGATCCGTCCTTTGAGGTCACCATCTCTATCGCGCGGATGTAGCTCATTTGCGACAAGCCAAGTCCGCCGTATTCCTTCGGAATCTTGATGCCGAACGCGCCCATGTCGCGCAGCTCCTGCACGACCGGCTCGGGGATCTCGCCGGTGCGGTCGATCTCCTCGGAATCGACGCGCTCCATGAAGCTACGCAGGCGGTCCAGGAACGGTTTGGCGCGCGCCTCCTCGTCGGTGTCCGACGGCGGATGCGGGTGGATCAGATCGAGACGGAATCTTCCGAGGAAGAGCTCGCGCACGAAGCTCGGGTGCGCCCACTCGGTCTCGCGCGCGGACTCCGCAACGTCTCGCGCTTCCTTCTCGCTCGCCGTTCCAACCGATGCGTCGCTCATGTGCGCCTGAGAAAGATCACCAGTCCAATAATAGAGATCGCCGCAAACGAAAACCACTGGATCGCGTAGTTCATGTGCGGCCCCTCATCGAGCGACGCAGGCTCGACGCGCGGTGGCGCGCTCGGCGAAGAGGACGAATCGGTGAGCACAACGTAATAGTTCGCGATCGGGTATGGAAAAATCTTTTGCAGCGCGGCGCGCTCGAGCCTGCGAAAGGAGCGCGCGTGAGCGGGGTTGGGCGGAGAAAAAGGTCCCTTGGTTGGAAAGGTCTCGACGAAGCCCGAACCGTTGAGCGTGTCTGCCTCGCGCCACGGCTGCGTGTCGACGGTAGTGCCATCCGCCGAGTAAACCCAGCCGCGATCCACGAGCACTGCGGTATCTCTTCCATTGCGGAGCAGTGGCGTCAGAATATTGACGCCCGGCGACCCATTACGTCCGCGAAGCGTGTAGATGATCTCCTGCGCGTGGTCGTAGCTCCCCGCGACATGCACCCGGCGGAAATGCGCCGCGGCCGTGTCGGTAGGGAGCGAATCCAATTCTACCGGCTTCGCAAGGCGTCTCGAAGCAAGCAGCGCATTAGCCCTCTTCCTCTCGCCAAGTCGGCGGAGTTGCCAGAAGCCGAGCGCGATGCAAACGATCGCAAACGAGATCGCGATGAAGCTGAGAATCAATTTCCGGAGTGCCACGAGCGAAATATCGCTCGGACGTCAGCCACATGAAGGATCCGGCACCGTATCGATCCCCGTAATGAGCATCCGGTGCTTGTCTACCCGACGGGTCATACGAACGACACCTCTTGGCCGGCAGCTCGTAGCCACCCACCGGCCCGCCGATAGCCCTCGGCTCGTAGTCTTCAGTTGCAGTTCCAGAATCAGTCGCCCCAAGAACTCAGAACAACGACATCTGCTCTCCAAGCAGATCCGGATCGACCGGCGTCTGCCCAACGCGCGATTGAAGGTCGCGCGCGGTCGCCGGGCTGTGGCCTGAAAAAGTATTGGCCACGTATCCGTAGATGTGCGACACCTTCTCCGCCATCTCCCCGATCGCGTCGGACCAGGAATCGATCTCCGCCGAGCGATCGATCTGCACTCGCGCGTAGTCGACGAGATCGCGGTTCGGACCCATCCACCGGATGTAGCCGAAGTCCGCGGTCGGACGCGCCGCGAGGTTCATCATCAGCTTGCGCGGTATCCACCGGCCATCGACGAGAGCCAGCGCGATGTTGTGTTCCTGGAGGAGCGCAAGCACTCCATCTGTGATCCAGCCGCGGTGCCGAAACTCGATCGCGAACCGCAGGTCCCTCGGAACGCGTCCGATGAAATCGACGAGCGCCGGCAATTCACCCGGTTGGAAATCGGGTCCCATCTGGACCAGTATCGGCCCCAGCTTTTCGCCGAGCTCCCGCACCCGGTCGAAGAAGATCTCCGACGCGCCGGTCACGTCACGCAATCTCTGCTCGTGCGTAATCTCCTGCGGCAACTTCAAGGAGAAGACGAACCCCCGTGGCGTGCGGTCGACCCAGCTGCGAATCGTCGTCGTCGCTGGCGACGCGTAGAAAGTCGAATCCACTTCCACCGAATCGAACGCTCTCGAGTAGACAGTCAGGAAATCCGATGGCCGCGTGCCTGCCGGATAGAATGGTCCGACCCAGGCCTCGTAATTCCAGCCTTGCGTGCCGATATGGATTTCCGCGGACATGCCGTTCAATCGGGCGCGGCGGACCGGAGATGTCAAGCGCTTCGTCACCGGTAAGTCTCGAAGAACCCCGTTCCCGTTCCCGTTAGAGGTAAGCCATCCAGTCGGCCGGAGATGCGAGCAGTGCCTTTCATCTGCACGAAGTAGGGATGGCGCTTCTCGCTGCCGAGGGGGTCGCCGCGGTCGGTATCACGAATGGTGTGGCGCGGACG
>DASWDV010000076.1:0-10618 GCA_036395075.1 Gemmatimonadaceae bacterium
TACGACGCGCCCCAATTGAGCTGGGTGCCAACGGTCGACATATACGCCGCAGCAAAGCCCGCCATCATGACGCCGCGCCACGGCGTTGGAAGCAGATCGACGAAGGCCTGGACGTAGGCCGCTTCGTGGTCGTGCGTCGGACCAATGCCGGCCGGATACAGCAGCACCGTGCACAAACCGGTGATGATCCACGGCCACGGTCTAATCGCGTAATGGGCGACATTGAAGAAGAGAGTCGCGAGCACTCCATCGCGCTCTGTTTTGGCAGAGAAAATTCTTTGGGCGATGTATCCGCCGCCGCCCGGCTCCGCGCCCGGGTACCACGCGGCCCACCACTGTACGGAAAGAAAGACGAACAGCGCGAGCAA
Organism: Gemmatimonadaceae bacterium; assembly: GCA_036395075.1. GTDB lineage: Bacteria > Gemmatimonadota > Gemmatimonadetes > Gemmatimonadales > Gemmatimonadaceae > UBA4720. The sequence continues at coordinate 369 of DASWDV010000076.1, forward strand.
TGGCATCCACGGATATGCTCCAATTCCGTTTTCCGTCATGCGGATAGGCAGGACCGAGAGCGCCGCGTCCGAGCTGCCGAAGTGCGCCGTGAGACCGGCCTTGAGCGCGCCCATTCCACCGACTGCGCGCAACGCATAGACCGCGAGTATGATGACGGCGGTCATCTTGATGATGAACTGGATAAGATCCGTCCATAACACGGCCCACATGCCAGCGCCCGCCGAGTACGCGACAGTGATGACGAAACAGATCCCGACTGCGAGAACTTCACCCGGCACGCGCATGCCGAGCAGCGTCACGTCATGGAGGCCGAGTGAAATCGTGAGGATCTTGATCATTGCGCGCGTGACCCAACCAAGGATGATGAGGTTGATCGGAAGTGCGAGATAAAGTGCGCGGAATCCGCGCAGAACCGCGGCCGGCCGGCCGCTGTAGCGAATCTCAGCGAACTCCACATCGGTCATGACATGAGCTCGTCGCCAGAGGCGGGCAAAAAAGAAGACGGTGAGCATGCCGCTCATCAACATGTTCCACCAAATCCAGTTGCCGGCGACGCCGTGATTGTAGACGAATCCAGTGACGACGAGCGGCGTATCCGCGGCAAAGGTCGTCGCAACCATGGAGGCGCCAGCCAACCACCATGTAACATTCCGTCCGGACAGGAAGTACTCGCTGAGGCTCTCCCCGCCACGCTTGGTAAACGCGAAACCGATTCCGGTTGAAAGGAGGAAGTACGCGGCGACAATCGCCCAGTCGATCGCAGTCAGCGCCATGGGGGTTGGATTGAGGTGGCTAGGCAAGACGTTTGCGTTAGAACCGCCCGCTCGCGTCGGTCAACGTACAAGGACGCCAGATAGTATCATTTGGTACCACCAACACGACCAACTTACCGGACAATCATCGATGAAGCCATTTTATCGGCTGCTCGCAGTGCTGCTTCCAATTTGCGGCGGCTGTGTCGTCATCAGCAAGCAGATCGATCCCACTGCGGAGCTCGCGCAGGCGAAGGTTCGCCCGGGCATCACCGTTCTCCTCAGCGACAGCTTGCAGCTTATTCGAGGCAAGCGAATCGGGTTGCTGACGAATCAGACGGGAATAAACGAGAAGGGGACGTCCGACATTGACCTGCTGAGAGACAGGAAAGCGCGCGACGCGGGCGTAAGGCTGGTGCAGCTTTTCTCTCCCGAGCACGGCCTGCGCGGAACGGAAGACCGCCAGGACATCGCCAGCGGCGTTGATCAACAGAGCGGATTGCCGGTCTATTCTCTGTACGGTCAGCAGACGATGGCGCCGCCCGACAGTCTCCTTGGCGGACTCGATGCTCTCGTGTACGACCTGCAGGACATTGGAACGCGCACGTGGACGTACGTCGGGGCAATGGTGTACTCGATGCGCGCATCGGCGCGGCTTCACAAACCGATCATAGTTCTCGACCGGCCGAATCCGATCACCGGCTACATCATCGAGGGGCCGCTGCTCGACAGCGCGCTCGCGAATCCCGAAGACCCGGCCCCCGGCCGTCCGGGCCAGGCTTACGCGCTCTGGCCGATGCCGCTTCGTCACGGGATGACGATCGGAGAGCTGGCGCTCTACTTCAACGACGTACTAAAAATCCATGCCGATCTCCACGTCGTCCCCATCCAGGGCTGGAGACGCGATGTATGGTTCGATCTCTCCGGCCTGCCGTGGGTGAAGCCATCGCCCAACATGCCGTCGCTGCAGAGTGCGATGCTGTACCCCGGTCTCGTCGCGTTCGAAGCCACGAATCTTTCGGTGGGACGCGGAACACTCGAAGCATTTCAACGCGTAGGTGCTCCGTGGCTCAACGCCGCCGCAACGGTCGCGATCCTGAGGGACAGGGAGATTCCCGGTGTACGATTTTACGCCGAGACGTTTACGCCGCAGGCAGCGACGGATGGAAAGTATTCCGGGCAGACGATTCCAGGGATCAAGATCGTCGTAATCAATCGTAGCGCGCTGCAGGCGGCACGCGTCGGCGCGAGTCTGCTGTGGGCGATCAACAAAACAGCGGGGACCAGGCTCACGGTCCGAAATCACGAGTTCGATCTCAGATTCGGCTCGCCGTCGGTGCGGGAAGGATTGCTGCGGGGCGACGATCCCGATGTGCTGATCGACAGGGAATACAAGGCAGCGTACGCGTTCCGTCAGGCGACGAGGCAGTATCTCATATATAGGTGAGGTGCGCGTCGGAGACCGTTCAACTGGCAACCGATAAGCGACAGCCTTTTGAGTTACGAGTGCAAGCACATCTCTTGCAACGCTGCGCAGCAGTCAAACTTGTGTGGAGACAAGCATGCGCGTTCTCATGATCTCGCTGTCGATGGTAGCGCTGGTGGCGTGCGGCGGGCGGCAAGTCGAAGTGCGCACGGGTCCGGAGCCGACGACCGATGTCGCGATTCACCTGACGAACAATCTGAGTCAGTCAGTCAACGTTTACGTCGTGAGCGGCGGTAACGACATTTTTCTCAAACAAGTCGCGGCCAACAGCGTCGAGCACATCCCGGTTGCCGGCGTTCCGGCTGGAGCGACGGTGAATCTCCGCGCCGTCACGGTCGATGGAACGCGCACTTACACGAAGAACAACGTAACGCTCTCCACCATGTACGACTGGCGTCTCCCGTGACGGAGAAAGTGTCTCAGCAGTTGGCTCGCTGGTGGAAATAGATCGTTGATGGGCTTAATTTTACGGGGCTGTCGTGTGTTACACGCCGGCCCTTTTTTGTGCGCCGCCCGCCAGTGAACCGGCACGTCGGCTAGCTCCCGCTTACCGCCGGCCCCAGTTGAATGCCAACTCCCACGGATTATCTGAAAAATGGAGCGCTTCGCGTCATTGAGCCGGCCATAAGCGTCCTGGCGCGAAATAACGTCAACCCGAACGTCATAACGACGGTCGGAACGCTTCTGACAGTGGCAGCCGGGGTCGTCTACGGTAGCGGACACATCATGACCGCGGGCTGGCTGATGTCGGCGACGGCGTTCTTCGACGTGGTCGACGGAGAGGTGGCGAGGAGAACCGGACGCTCGACCGTGTTCGGAGCTTTCTACGATTCGACGCTCGACCGAATCGCCGATGGGGCCCTGATGGCCGGGCTCACCGTTTTCTACGCGACGAATCCGGTGCATCACAACGTTTACATGATGGTCGTCTGCCTGTTGGCGATCATCGGGACGTTCGTCGTTTCGTACACGCGCGCCCGCGCAGAATCGCTTGGAATCGATGCGAAGGTGGGCGTGATGCAGCGCCCCGAGCGCATCGTACTGCTATCGGCTCCCCAAGCCCTGTTCGGCCTTTTCTGGAACGGATGGGTGCTGATGGGCATCATCGTGCTGCTCACGGTCACCGCATGGATCACCGCGGTACAACGAATCGCGTTCGTCCGTCGCGCGACTCAGCACATGCAAACCAAACCAATCCGAGTGGTTAGCGACCTCGTGGTTAGCGACCTCGCTCCGGAAACATCCGCGAGCAACCCGCCAAAAAAAACGGGAATGCCGGCTACGCGTCGCGCGCAACTTTAATTACAACGGAGATACAAATTGGCTAGATCACCCTCCGGTGACGCCCCTAAATCGATTGCCCCGGCCACCGGCCGACTGGGCATCCTGACGCCGGGACTCGGCGCAGTCGCTACAACGTTCATGGCTGGAGTCGAGAGCATTCGACGTGGCCACTCCAAGCCGATCGGGTCACTGACCCAGATGGCAACGATCCGACTCGGCAAACGCACCGACAAGCGCTCGCCACTCATCAAGGAGTTCGTGCCGCTCGCCGAGCTCGACGACATCGTTTTCGGCGCGTGGGATCCAATTCCCGACGACGCGCTGACGGCTGCAAAAAAAGCGGGCGTGCTCGAGGACCGCGACATCGATCCGATCGCTGACTTTCTCCGCGCGATCAAGCCAATGCCGGCGGTGTTCGACAACAGGTACGTGACGCGCATTCACGGCACCAACGTGAAAAAGGGGAAGACCAAGCGCGATCTCGCCGAGCAGCTCAGACAGGACATTCGGGATTTCAAGGCGCGTAACAAGTGCGACCGTATCGTCATCGTGTGGTGCGCCTCGACCGAGATCTTCATCAAGGCAGGGCCGCAGCACGCCACCATCGAGCAGTTCGAGAAGGCGATGGAGAAAAATGACGAGGCAATCGCGCCGTCGATGCTCTACGCCTATGCGGCGATCATGGAAGGAATTCCGTTCTGCAACGGCGCTCCCAATCTCTGCGTCGATACGCCGGCCCTGCTGAAGCTCGCGCAGGACCGCGGCGTACCGATCTCCGGAAAGGATTTCAAGACCGGCCAGACGTGGATGAAGACGGTCGTAGCGCCCGGACTGAAGGCACGGATGCTCGGACTCGCTGGCTGGTACTCCACCAACATCCTCGGCAATCGCGACGGAGAGGTGCTCGACGACCCGCAATCGTTCAAAACGAAGGAGGAGTCAAAGCTCAGCGTCCTGCACACGATTCTACAGCCGGAGGTTTATCCCGATCTGTACAAGGATTTCTCTCACGTCGTGCGGATCAATTACTATCCGCCGCGCGGCGACAACAAGGAAGGCTGGGACAACATCGACATCGTCGGCTGGATGAATTATCCGATGCAGATCAAGATCAACTTCCTGTGCCGCGACTCGATTCTGGCTGCGCCGATCGTCCTCGATCTCGCACTGTTCTCAGATTTCGCGCACCGCGCCGGTTTGAAGGGAATTCAGGAATGGCTGTCCTTCTACTACAAGAGTCCGATGGCCGCGCCCGGACTGCAGCCGGAGCACGATCTCTTCATTCAGCAGACGAAGCTCAAAAACACGCTCCGCCATCTCATGGGCGAAGATCAAATCACGCACCTCGGACTGGAGTACTACGCTTGACGATGCGAGGCATCGCAGGCATCCCACTTGTCGCGGCTGCGCTCCTGGGCTGTGGGTCCAACCCAAAGGCAACCGAGCTGCGCCTCTGGTCCGATACCTACGCATTTCGAGTGACGGTCGACCCGATGCCACCCCGGGCGCTCGAGCCTGCAGCGTATCGGGTGGTCGTGCAGGACAAGAAGACCGGCCAGCCGATCGAGATGGGTGAAGGGCGGATCTTCGCGACGAGCGCGGATCGCGCCAACACGAGCGACGGATTCAAGAAAGAGAAAGAGCTCGGCACGTACTCGGGACGACTGTTCTTCGCGACGACCGGCGACTGGGCGGCGGCAATTCAGTTTCGGCGGGAGAAGGACCCGCGGATGCCGCTCGAGCGCGTCGACTGGATTCAGACTGTACGCCCGGCGAGCGAGCCAGGGACCTGAGCCCGAAATGCGGCATTTTTTTCGAACGCAGCTCACCCCGGTAGAAGTCCTGCGCATTGCAGACGAATTCTTTCCGGGAATCGCAATGGAGCGATCTGGCCATACCGCACGCTCAAGAACGTTTGCGGGTGATCTCGGCGGCCTGCAGCTGAGCGTGCGCAAGGAAGGCGGTCATTACACGTTCGTCGAGATAGCGACCGACCAGACCGGGGAGAGCCGCCTCGATCGCAACGCGAAGAAATTCTTCGTCGCGCTGCACAAGGCGGGCGATCCGCGCCACCGTATCGAAGCGGCGTACTAGCATGGCGCGGCCCGCTACCGCGGCATCGAACCCGACGAAGCTGACGCGCGCGGGTCAGAGCGGTGATCTCTCTCGGGCGCAGAGGCTCGAGCTGTACTACTACATGCGACTGACTAGGTCTCTCGAAGAGCGGCTAGTCAACCTGTATAGGCAGACGAAAGTGGTGGGCGGATTATTTCGCTCACTCGGCCAGGAAGCTGACGCCGTCGGGAGCGCGTACGCGCTCGACCGGTCGAAGGGTGACGTCCTGTCGCCTCTCATCCGCAACCTCGGCTCGATGCTCGTGCAAGGCGCAAGGCCGAACGAGATAATCAAACAGTACATGGCGAAGGCCGATTCACCGACGCGCGGGCGCGAGCTCAACATCCACTACGGTGATCTCGTGCGAGGATTCATCGGTCAGATCTCGCATCTTGGCGACATGGTACCGGTGATGGCGGGTGTGACGCTGTCATTCAAAATGCGAAAGGAAAATCGTGTCGGCCTGGTGTACGTCGGCGATGGCGCGACCTCGACCGGGGCGTTCCACGAAGGAATCAATTTCGCCGCCGTCCAGCGCTGTCCCCTCGTCGTCATCGTCGAGAACAACGGCTATGCCTACTCCACGCCATTGAGCAAGCAAACAGCGGCCGCGCAGCTCGTCGACAAGGCGATCGGTTACGGAGTTGCCGGCGAGCAGGCGGATGGAAACGATGTCATCGCTACGTACGAGGTTACGAAGCGTGCCGTCGACCGCGCGCGTGCGGGTGGCGGCGTCACGTTGATCGAGCTGATGACGTACCGCAGGAAGGGTCACGCCGAGCACGACAACCAGTCCTACGTTCCGGCGGGAGAGATAGATCGGTGGGCAGCGGAGAACGATCCTATCGATCGATACATGAGGCGACTTTCGAGCGAGGGCGTTGAGGAATCAGAGCTGGCGGCGATCGATTCGCGTGTCAAGGAGGAGATAGATCGCGCGACCGACGAGGCGGAGGCGTCTCCGATGCCCGAAGCTACGGATGCGCTGGTCGGTATCTACGCCAACCCACCTGCAGTGACGCCGCTCTGGTTCAGAGCGGGGATCAAGTCGGCTGTTGAAGTTCACGAGCGGCCCTCGAGCTGGGGCACGCACGATGTCTGAGGTCACCTATCTGGACGCGATTCGCGAAGCGCTCTTCGAAGAGATGGAGCGGGACGAGAACGTGTTCTGTCTCGGCGAGGACATCGGCGCGTACGGTGGCGCGTTCAAGGTCACTGAAGGATTAGCGGCGAAGTACGGAGAGCAACGGGTAATCGATACTCCCATCTCGGAAGCTGCGATCATCGGTGCGGGTGCTGGGGCGGCCCACATGGGGATGCGGCCCGTATGTGAGATGCAGTTCATCGATTTCATCTCTACCGGCTATGACATGCTCACGAATTACGTTGCTACGGCGCGTTACCGGGCGATGCTCCCGTGCCCGATGGTCGTGCGTGGACCGAGCGGCGGATACGTGCGCGGCGGGCCGTTCCACTCGCAGAATCCTGAAGCCGCGTTCTTGCACACCCCCGGCCTGAAGATCGTCTATCCCGCTACAGCGAGCGACGCCAAAGGACTGCTGAAATCAGCGATTCGCGACGAGGATTGCGTTCTCTACTTCGAGCACAAGTACCTCTACCGGCGCATCAAGGAGCAACTGCCGTCCGGTGATCACCTCGTTCCCATCGGCAAAGCACGAATCGCGAAGGAGGGCACGGACGTCTCGATCATCACCTACGCCGCGACTGTCTGGAAAGCGCTCGAGGCAGCCGAGCAGGTCGAAAAAGAAGACGGGTTGTCGGTCGAGGTGTTGGATCTTCGTACGTTGTTGCCGATGGACGACGACGCGATCACCGCGACAGTGAAGAAGACGAATCGCGTTCTTATCGTTCATGAGGATACGCGTACGGGAGGAGTGGCCGGTGAGATCACATCGCGGATAAACGAGAACGCGTTCGAGTGGCTGGACGCGCCGATCCTTCGCGTGACGGCGGCCGATGTGCCGCTCCCGTATTCACCGCCGCTGGAGGATTACGTTCTTCCGCAGACTTCGGACATTGTCCTTGGCCTTCGCAGGCTTGCCGCATACTGATGGCGCGGGCGCCGCTCGCCGCACCGCCGCCGGATCGCGGTGAGATCATTGCAAGGAACGTTGGCGTCGGATGCGTCACGATGTTCGCCGGTTTTTTCAGCGGCGGAATGGTCGCGGTGCTGGTCGCGAAGTTCGTTGGAAGCACGCGGGGCTGCAGGCCCCCCGAGGGACTTCCGGCGTGCAATTGGTGGGTGTATGCTGGTATTGGGGCGTTAGTCGGCGCGCTGACGTTGCCTGTTCTCGCGTTAAGACGGTTGAATCGAAAGCGGCCGAACGAATGAGGTCAACCAGGGAGATCCGGTGGCACGTGTAGACATAATCATGCCGCAGATGGGCGAGTCCATCGCCGAGGGGACACTTTCGAAGTGGCTGAAGAAAGTGGGCGACGAGGTCAAGCGTGACGAGCCCATCTTCGAAATCTCGACTGACAAAGTTGACGCGGAGATCCCCGCCGCGGCAGCTGGCGTGCTGGCTGAGATAATCGTTAAAGAAGGAGAGACCGTACCGGTTCAGACCGTGGTTGCTCGACTGGAGACCGAGAAGGGCGCGGCGGTCGGAACAGGCGAGCGACCGGCTGGAAGTGCCGCGGTTGTCGGCTCCGAGGCAGCCGCTGGAGCGAAGCCCGAGGTGAGACCCGCGCCGCCGGCCCCCCAACGGGAAACTACTCCGACTTCGCCGCCGCGCCGCCAGCAGCCAACCGCGCCCGCCATCGCCGCCTCGCACTCCGGTAATGGCAACTCGTTCGAGGATCGAGTAAGGACGAAATCGTCTCCGCTCGTGCGAAAGATTGCCGCCGAGCACGGAGTGAACATCGCCTCGCTTCAGGGATCGGGCGTCGCGGGACGCGTGACCAAGCGAGACATTCTGGGCTTCATCGAGTCTGGCGCGGGCACAGACACCGCCCCCGGAGTACGTGCGGGTCCGCCAAGTCGGCATGTGCTGCCGATGCCGGAGCCATGGGCCGGCGATGTCGTCGAGCCGATGTCCAAGATGCGCGCGCTCATCAGCGAGCACATGGTTGCGTCGCGTCAAACCTCTGCGCACGTAACCTCTTTCATCGAGATCGACTTCACGCGCGTCGCGCGCATTCGTGCGAAGAACCGCGCCGAGTTCGAGGCCAGCACCGGCCAGAAGCTCACGTACATGCCCTTCATCATCAAAGCCGTTACACAGGGCCTGAAGGCGTTCCCGGTGATGAATTCGTCGGTCGCGGGCACCAACGTCATCTACCGAAAGCAGATCAATCTTGGCATCGCGGTGGCGCTCGATTGGGGACTGATCGTTCCCGTCATCAAGCACGCCGACGATCTCTCGCTTTCGGGTATCACCCGCGCCCTCAACGATCTCGCCGGGCGGGCGAGATCGAAGAAGCTATCGCCCGAGGAAGTACAGGAAGGAACATTCACCATCACGAACCCGGGCGTGTTCGGGTCCCTGATGGGAACGCCGATCATCAATCAGCCACAGGTCGCCATTCTCGGGGTTGGCGCGATCGAGAAGCGAGCGAAAATTCTGCCGGGCGCGGACGGCGAGGACACGATTGCGATTCGGACCTGTGCTTATTTTTCGATCTCGTTCGATCATCGCGTAATCGATGGAGCAATCGCCGACCAGTTTCTCGCCTTCGTCAAGAAAACCATTGAAACATTTCCCGAGACCGGTCTCTAAATGCCCAAGGCTCTTACCATACAGCGCTCGACGGTTCCCTCTGCTGAGCGTGCAAACTATACAAAGCGGCTGAAGGCGCTCCGCTCGCACTATACGGCGGCGAACTGCCGATTTTGGGTGTTCGAGGAATCATCGCTTCCCGGCGCGTTCATCGAATTCACCGAAGCCGACGACGAGCAGACCCTCACGATCGCGCACGCCAACGCGCCCCACAAAACGCTGGATCCGTCGCGGGTTTACCAGGAGATCGAGCTTTAATGCCCGCGCGCTCTCTCCAGGTCGATGGCCGGAAGTGGGATGTGCACCCGTCGGGCTACATCACGCAGTACACGCAGGACGAATACGCGCTGATTTTTTCGGCGGGCGCGGGTCCGGAGCGCGAAGTCCGCGTCACTCGATATTCACCGCAGGGCACACGCTCACGCGAGCAGGCGTTCGCCGAGCTGTCCGAGGCACAACTCAGGGAGCTGTTCGAACAGTCTCAACCGAGCTTCACGTCGCCTGAGGCCGGTTACGGACGGTGAGCACGGATGCGGGCCGGCTGGCATTCGTCGACCTGCATACCCACTCGACGGCGTCCGACGGCACTCTGCCTCCCGACCGCGTTGTCGAAGCCGCTGGGCAGTGCGGCCTGGCCGCGATCGCGCTGACTGATCACGATACGATCGGCGGAGTGAAGGCAGCGCGCGTCGCCGGAGAAAGACTTGGAATTCGCGTCATCGCCGGAGTTGAGCTCAGCGCGTTCCAGGACGACAACGAGGTGCACCTGTTGGCCCTTCACCTTTCGCAGCTCGAGTCTCTCGAAACGCGGCTCGGTGAGCTGCGCGTGCTGCGCCATACGCGCGCGCAGCAGATCGTCGACAAGCTGAACA
>DASWDV010000077.1:0-13627 GCA_036395075.1 Gemmatimonadaceae bacterium
GAACTCCTGTCTCAGGACTTTGATGGCAACCTTGCGCCTATGCTTTCTCTCCTCGGCGAGATGGACGGTGGCCATGCCGCCATGGCCGAGGAGTCGCTCGATCGTGTAGCGATCGGAGAGCGTGTTGCCGAGAGAAATCGATGCGTCGCTCATTGGCCACAATATAGCCTCCGAGCAATTGGCCGTCCTCTATCCGCCGCGCTTGAAGAATTGCACCGCACGCTCATGCTTCTTCGCTGCGGCAAGGCTCTTGAAAGTGCCGAGATTCTTTCGCTTTCCGGATTTTGAATCTTTCTTCCGCGAGTATAGGCGGTACTCGCCCGACTTCAGTTTGCGAATCATGGTTTACTCACTTGGCTCATTAAACGGTCGCGGCAGCTCGCCCGCGAGAACGGAACGCCCAGATCGCCATGCTTCCTGTGATGATGAATGCCACGCCGGAGGGCCAGATGGGAACGCTGAAGCTCGCGATCTGCAGTGGCCACGCAAGCAAGGTGCGTGCGAGCTGCACCAGCGCCATGATCGTGAAGATGATTCCGGAAACGAGCTCGTAACGACGCATGTCGAGTCCCTCCGCGAATTGTAGGCTTTCAGCTTCCCTGTACGAGCTTGAGAATAGTGTTTCCCGACATCATGTAAAGCTCTCCACCAAAATCCTGACCGAATGACGTGACTGCGCTCGACGACAGTCCCCAGTCTTTCTGGTCTACGGCAACCCCGTTCTCATATCTGAAGCTCTTGAGAAATCCGCCACACCAGTCAGAGTAGAAGTAGTGTCCGCGGATTCCCGGAATCGCAGTACCGCGGTACACGTAACCGCCCGTGATCGAGCACGCGCCACTATTATGTCCGTAGTCGATGATCGGCAGCTGCAATCCAGTCTGGGTGCACGTGGAAGCGTTGTAGCAGCTGGCGCCTTCCATCACGTTCCAGCCGTAGTTTACGCCGCCGTGATTGGCGGCGACGACGTCGACCTCTTCGTGGAGATCTTGCCCGACGTCGGCAATGTAGAGCAGCCCCGTGGCGGCATCAAACGCGTAACGCCACGGGTTTCTCAATCCTTTCGCCCAGACCTCGCCGCGATGGTTCGCCTGCCCGACGAACGGGTTATCCGTTGGGATCGCATAAGGATCGCCATGATCGACGTCGAGTCGGAGTAACGAACCCAGCAACGAATTGAAGTTCTGTCCGTTGCCGAGCGGGTCGCCAGCGCCACCACCGTCGCCGAGCCCGGCGTAGAGCATTCCGTCCGGTCCAAAAGCGAGCAGCCCGCCGTTGTGGTTTGTATTGGCCGAATGCGGTGCCGTGATTATGAGCTTGGACGTAGTTGGGTCGGCGACCTCGGGGTTCGACGTCGCCGTGAATCGCTCGACGCGGATGTCACCGTTCGTCTGCGTGGTGAAGTAGACGTAGAAGTAGTGATTGGTTGCGTATTGCGGGTGAAACGCCACACTCAGCAGGCCGCGCTCACCGCCGCTCAGCACTCGACTCGAGATGTCGAGGAAGGGTGTCGCCTGCAGAACGCCGTTACGCACAACGCGGATCCTGCCGGCCTGTTCGACCACGAAAATGCGGCCGTCGTCGAGTGGCTGGGTGAGGAAAACCGGACCTGACAGTCCCGAAGTGATGAAGGGGTTTAGCTGGAGAGTTAGGCCAGGAGGAAGTGAGCCATCGCCAGGGCCAGTCGAATCAGAGTGGCATGCTCCGAGTGCCAGCATTGCCGCGACAGAGCAGAACCTACGAATCACGCGTGACATTATTACACTCGTCGAGTGAGAGAACAAACGGCCCTATTTATATTTCCGACGCAGCAAAACAACTCGCGCAACTCACATGCCTCGAAAAGTCGCCGCCGCCACCCACCGTGATTTCCTGCAGATCCCTGATTTCTCCGCGAAGGAGATCGAGGGGCTGTTCGCTGTTGCCGAAAAAATGCGCGCCGGGAAATACAAAAAGAAACCGCTCGCCGGGAAATCACTGGCGATGATCTTCATGAAATCCTCGACGCGCACGCGTGTCTCGTTCGAGGTGGGGACTTGGCAGCTCGGTGGGCACGCGCTCTTCCTTTCGCCCCGCGACGTGCAGCTCGGACGAGGCGAGCCAATCGCCGACACCGCGCGCGTTCTCTCGCGCTACGTCGACGGCATCATGATAAGGACTTTTGCGCACTCCGAGATCGAGGAGCTGGCGCGATATGCCTCGGTGCCGATCATCAACGGCCTGACTGATCTCGTGCACCCATGCCAGGTGCTTGCCGATCTGCTGACGGTGAGGCAGCACCTAGGCGGGCACAAAGGAAAGCGCTTTGCCTGGATCGGTGATGGCAACAACATGGCGAACTCGTGGCTCAACGCCGCGTACGTGCTGGGATTCGAGCTCACCCTCGCGTGCCCCGAAGGCTATGACCCGAATCCGCTGATTCTCCAGCGCGCGCAATCCAAAGCCAGAGTGAGCGTAGTGCGAGATCCGGCTGAAGCCGCGCACAAGGCCGACGTGGTAAACACCGATGTGTGGGCGTCGATGGGGCAGGAAGAAGAACAGGCAACAAGAGAGAAAGCATTTCGCGGCTACCGGGTCGACGAGTCGCTCATGAAGCGCGCAAAGGAGGACGCGATCTTTCTCCACTGTCTGCCCGCTCATCGCGGAGAGGAGGTCTCGGCCGAAGTGATCGATGGACCGCAGAGCCGGGTATGGGATGAGGCCGAGAATCGCCTCCACATCCAGAAGGCGATAATGGCGGTTCTGATAGGCGGCGAGAAGGTCTGACGCGCGGGCCGCGGCGAATGGCGCTCCGCGTGTAGCTCCATCACAAAACCGTCTTTGCCAATCTGTCTGTGAGGAAGGGTTAAGCCCGTCTATCGAGGCTTAAGTACTGTTGAGCTTAGTCGGAATGGTCGTCTGGTAAGTAACCCTCATCACGAGAGTTACGATGCGCCGTTCCACTGGGTTTTCGGCTTTCTTAAGCCTTCTTAGAGCGGGTTCCGCCGGTGCCGCTGTCCTGGCGTTGAGCCTCTCGTGCTCCGATATGACTGGCCCGAAGGATCGTATGCCCGACGGCGTAACCGTGGTGTGGCTCAATGTATCTGATTCCGCAAAGAGCGCTTACTTGCAAGGCGTCTCCGCAAACGTTCTGACAACTCCCACAGGGATTTCTGCCGACTTGCTCGTCCCTTCGGGCGCTGCGGGTTCGAGCTCTGTCGGCAACTTCAAGTACGTGGTTTCGCAGCCATCGTGGTCCGAACCGGAAGCCATACCTACGATCATCATACCGCAGGACTCAGTTCCAAACGACGGCTTTCTAAAGGACATACCTCTTGGATTCAATTTCGACTTTTTCGGGACCACCTACGATAAAGTCAACGTCGCTTCCAACGGGTTTCTCGTCTTTGGTGCCGTCCCGACTGATCCCTTCAGGACTGGCTTCATGCGCGGTGACCAGATTCCCAATGCCGCAGTGCCAAACAACATGATCGCGTTCGCGTGGACTGACTGGGAACCGCGAAATGTCTATGGCGGAATCCGGTTCGAGACGCGTGGCACGGCGCCGCATCGCCGCTTTCTCCTGCAATTCAACAATGTCCCCGAGTACAGCGCAAACAAGCAGGGAAAGGGCCTCCTGATGATGCAGCTCGTACTCACCGAGGGTTCGAACGAGATCACGATTTACACGAACACGATGAGCATCACCAAGAATACTCAGCTTATTACGCAGGGCGTCGAGAACGCCGACGGAACTGCAGCCGCTTTCGGCAGTTTCCAGGATTCGACTGGCGTCTGGCATCCGCGAGTTAGAAATGTCTTCAGCCTGACGAACGATATAGTTCATTTCGCACCGCCGCGTCCGCCGGTTGTGAGCGCTCCCAGAGACACGTCGCTCCCGACTGCTTCGCCGAGCGCTGGCGGCAGCAGGCTCGCGGCCACGTCGCAGTTGGGAACCTGCGATGCGCTCGTCAACCCCGGCATTGCTACGGCAACCGGTGATTTTCCGATCGTCTCGATAGTCGGCGTCAGAAGTGACGACCCCGCGCTTCCGCTCGAAGGTCGTTATCCGAAAGGCGTGACCACGATTACGTGGACCGCAACGGATTCTACCGGCTTGAAAGCGAGCGCCCTGCAAAAAGTGACCGTCCTCGACACGGAAAACCCGCTCCTTAGCGCGCCCCAGAGCATTATCGCTGACAACGACCCGCACCTGCCGTCGGCTCTCGTCGCGGTTGGGTCGGCTACGGCCGCGGATAACTGCCCCGACGTAACCGTTTCAAACGTCCGCAGTGATGGCGCACCGATCAGCGATCCGTTCATGGTAGGAGTCACAACGATCACGTGGAAGGCGGCTGACGCGTCGGGCAACATTTCGTCGGCCCAACAGTCGATAACGGTCCGGGACGTCGAACCACCGACTCTGTCCGTACCGAATCCCATTACAGTCAATGCCACGAGCCCGAGCGGTGCCCTGGTCGCTTATCAGTTGACCGCGACTGACAATGTTGCGGTGACGTTAATAGCCTGCACTCCGCTGTCGGGTACTACGTTCCCGATAGGATCTACGTCTGTTGCGTGCACGGCGAGCGACGCCGCGGGCAACAAGAAATCTGGCAGCTTCGACGTGAACGTGGTCGACGCGCCGACGCAGGAGCAGAGCCTTATTAAGTACATCCTCGCGCTCGGTCTGCCTGACGGCGTGACGAATCCGCTCATCAATCAGCTGATAGCGGCGTTCGATAGCTCACACGACGTCTCATGCATCAAGATGAATGACTTCGTCAACCTCGTGCTCAAGAAGAGCCGCGACCTGACCCCCGAGTCGGCCAGCTACATGATCCGTGCAGCCCAGCAGATCATAGCCGTACTAGCGTGCCCGAACCCTCGTGGCCATCCACAACAGGCGAGCACAGACTATTCGGGCTGAGACCCGACGCGATGGTCATTGACCGATCGGCTATGTCAGCGGCCTGAAAGATTTGTGATCGAACGCAGGTGAGAAATAGGTCCGAGTAGTCACAAACGTAGTCGTGGGACCTGCTTTTCGAGAACGGCGTTAACCCCTCTCTGAGGGGCTTAACGCCGTTTTGTCTATGTTACAGATGAGCTTCGACCTCGTCTATAGCGTAGCCTCTCACCGAGACCTACCCAATGTGGCGCTTCACCCGATTTAACGATCGCTTGAACACCCTACGAGTGGGCCTTTTGGCCACTTTTGCGCTTACCCTTGGCTATGCCTGTAGCGACAGCACGGGCCTGGCAAAGCTTTCGACGGAAGGAATCGTCGTGATCGAGTATCATTATCCCGACTCGATCAAGAATCCGCCCGTCGAGCTCAGCGCGACCCGGTTCGCTCCTTCTCGTGAGACAGGCGGAAACGGAATCAGCGCAAACCTGGTAGCACCAGGCGCTGTTTCCCTATCGACCGTCGCGACACTGCCTAGTTACTCAGTCGCCGCCGTTCCCTTCGCCCCGGAAGCAGCACCCACGGTGAACGTTCCGAAGATCTGTGACGACTGCCTCATCGCCAACATCCCGATGGGCTTCAACTTCACGTTCTTCGGCCAGGTTTACGACAAGATCAATATCGGCACCAATGGAATCGTCGGCTTCGGCCGAACGATCGTTGGGACCGATACCTCGTACTTCATGTCGGATGGCTGCTGCGTGAGCAGATTCATCGCGCAGCATGACGTCAACAACAACGTCATTGCCTTGGGCTGGGCAGACTGGGCACCGACCACCCTCAAGCAAATTCGCTATGAGACTCGCGGAGTGGCTCCGAATCGCCGCTTTCTGATTCAGTTCACCAACGTTGGTGAGTCGGGCGGCAACGGCCACATCACGGCGCAGCTGGTCCTTTACGAGTCGTCAAACGACATCGTGCTCTACACGACGGAACTGAACACGACATTTACGCGGCGTGCCTTTACTCACGGAATCGAGAATCTCGCTGGGACCGAAGCCGCATTTGTGGCTGGCCGCGACAGCGCCCGCTTCTCGCTCGCCAACGACGCTGTAAAGTTCTCTGTCACCGCCACCAACAAGGCGCCGGTAATTACCGCTCCCGCCAATCTTGCCGTCAACACAGGTCCGGCAGTGTGCGCCGCAAACGTCAATGTCGGAGCTGCTACTGCGACCGATGACGCTCCAGGCGTCACAGTGTCCGGTGTACGCAGCGATGGTCTTGGTCTCGACGCGGCGTATCCGAAGGGCGTTACCACGATTACGTGGACTGCTACCGACATCGAAAAGGTCTTCTCGAGCGCCACTCAAACGGTTACGGTGAACGACAAAGAAAATCCGTCGGTCGTCGCGCCGGAGAGCAAGTCGGTACGCGCCAACAAGGGAGTCTCGTACGCAATCGTCGACGTCGGTACCGCTACGGCCGCTGACAATTGCCCGAACGTCACTGTGTCGGGCGCACGCAGCGACAATGCGCCGCTCGTGGCGGGATATCCGCTTGGCGTTACCACCATCACGTGGACCGCAAAGGACGCGGTCGGCAATCTCAACACCGCGACGCAGACGGTTTCAGTTCGTGCCAATCAGCCGCCAGTGTTCCCAACTGTGCCCCCGGCAATTGCGGTCAGTACTGATCCAGGCGTGTGCCTCGCCGTGCTGAACCCTGTCGCGCCAATCGCCACCGACGACCTCCCGGGAGTCCTGGTGAAGGGCGTTCGCAATGACACCAAGGACGTAAGCGGGCCATACCCGAAGGGACTTACTGTCATCACGTGGACCGCGACGGACGTGGAAGACGCCACCGCGAGTGTCACTCAAAGCGTGACGGTCAGCGACAAGGAAAAACCGTCCATTGTCGCACCGGCTAACATCTCAGTCGGCAACGATCCTGACCTCGCTACCGCGACGGTCGCCGTCGGTAACCCGGAGGCAAAGGACAACTGCGTCAGCGTTTCAGTCTCGAGCGCCCGTAGCGACGGTCTTTCGCTCACCTCGCCCTACCCGATTGGCTCGACGACCATCACCTGGAAGGCGACCGATCCGTCGCTCAACTTCAGCTCCGCTACACAGACTGTGGTTGTGGGAGACGTCACACCGCCGAAAATGCTGGTTCCCGCAAGCTTCTCGGCGAACGCGACGACGTCGAACGGAGCCGCAGTTAGCTTCGTCTACTCCGCCACCGACAACGTCGGTGTGACATCGGTCGGGTGCTCTCCTATGTCAGGTAGCCAGTTCCCGATTGGCCCCACCACAGTCAGTTGCACGGCGTCCGACGCTGCTGGCAACAAAACGTCGGCTAGCTTCGTTGTTACAGTTCTCGGTGCCCACGATCAGCTCGTTGATCTGATCGCTTACGTCCGCTCGCTTGGGTTACCTAATGGAACTGGACAACCGCTGTTGAATCAGCTCGAGGCGGCGCTCCGCGCGCTCAATGGCAACTCACACGTCAGTTGCGTGAAGCTCAGTGACTTCATCGGCCTGGCGAGCGCAAAGGCGAGCAAGGCCAACAGCCTCGACACCCAGGCCTTCAGCAAGACCAGCGCTGCTTCGTACGTGCAGCGGGCGCAAATGGCAGGCGATGCGCAGCGGATCTGCAGCGTTCTGGGCTGCGGCTAGAGATCCTGGTTTCCGAATGAATTCGTATTACTAGCGGGGGCACTCGAGTGAGTGTCCCCGTTTTTTTTTGTGGCCCGGTGCGGCCTGCGGCAAGAGGGAGTGGGCACGTCTTCTGCACACCAGAGTGGCATGGTACAGTCCAAGAAAATCGACGAGCTCTACGACCTGATCAGGGGCATCGAGACAGCGATGTTCACGACGCGGCGGCCGAACGGGCAGCTCGTCTCGCGCCCGATGGCGACGCAGGAACGAATCGAAGGCCCCGATCTCTGGTTCGTCACCAACGTCGAGACGCACAAGCTCGACGAGCTGGCCGTCGATCCCCACGTGAACTGTGCTTACTTCAAGAACAAGACGGGCGAGTGGGTTTCGGTGTCGGGCGTCGCACACGTCTCGAAAAACCGTAACCGAATCCGCCAGCTCTACAAGGAAGACTGGAAGGCGTGGTTCGGTGACGAGGGAGGAGATCGCGACGGTGGGCCCAACGATCCGCGCATCGCCCTCATCATGGTCGAAGCCGACTCGGCTACCTATATGAAGGTGAGCAAGTCGCGACCGGTAGTCCTGTTCGAAGCGCTGAAGGCACGGGTGACCGGCTCTCAGCCGCGCCTCGGAGACGTTAGAGAGGTTACCGGAGCCGAAATGATGGATTAGGCAGAGCTTTTTCGCACTTTCTGCCAATTTGTCACTGCGCCTCTCGAAATCGAGGGGCGCTTCGCACATATTGGGTCGAGAACTCCCCTCGGACCTTCCCGGAATGATTGACGCGATCGCCTCACCCGCACTCAAGCGCACCCCGCTTTACGATGTCCACGTGGCGCTGGGCGCCAAGATCGTCCCTTTCGCCGGGTTCGAGATGCCAGTCCAATACCCAACCGGCATTACAGCGGAGCACAGGGCAGTGCGCGAGAGCGTTGGGCTCTTCGACGTGAGTCACATGGGCGAGTTCATCGTGCGCGGGTCGCAGGCAGTCGAATTTGTGAACTATGTCACGACCAACGATGTCGCGTCGCTGCATCCGGGTCAGGCGCAGTACTCGACCATTCTTCGCGAAGATGGAACGATCGTCGACGACTGCCTGGTCTATCGGGCGAGTGACCGCGTGTTGATGGTCGTCAATGGCTCGAACATCGACAAGGACTTCGCTCACATCTCGCGTTTTGCCGGCAACTTCGATGTCACGCTCGAGGACATCAGTGATCAGATCGCGCTGCTCGCGCTTCAGGGTCCGGATGCTGAGCGAATCCTGCAGAAGCACACGCGCACAGATCTCTCGAAGATCAAGTACTACGAGTTCACGACGGGGACCGTGGCGGGCGTCGACAAGGTCTACATCTCACGCACGGGCTACACCGGCGAAGACGGGTTCGAGCTGTACTTCCCGGCCGAGCGTGCGGCGACAATCTGGAATGCGCTCACGGCGTCGGGCGAAGTTACGCCGGCCGGACTCGGCGCGCGCGACTCGCTGCGGCTCGAGATGGGGATGGCACTCTATGGAAACGATCTCGACGACACCACCACGCCGTTGGAAGCATCGCTCGGGTGGCTGGTGAAGATGAAGAAGGGTGATTTCGTTGGCCGCGACGCACTAATGAGGCAGAAGGAAACCGGTCTCGCTCGGAAGCTCGTTGGATTCAAGACCGCGGAGCGATCTTTTCCGCGACACGGCTACCCGGTGTTCGTCGAGGGAAAGCCGAGCGGGGATGTGAGAAGCGGGACGATGAGTCCGACGCTCGGAATACCGATCGGCACGGCATACGTGCCGCCCGAATTCGCGTCGGAGGGCTCACCGCTCGAGATCGAGATCCGTGGCAAGCGCATTCCCGCGACGGTGGAGAAGATGCCCTTCTACAAGAACGGCAGCCGGCTTTGATCCGCGTTGCCGTAATCACGGTCTCAGATTCCGTCGTGGCCGGCGCGCGTCAGGATTCGTCGGGCGCGGTCGTCGCCGGCTGGGTGAAGGCGAAGAAGTTCGAGCTGGTGAACGCAACCAGCTGCGCCGATGAGACCCTCGAGATCGTTCGCTCGCTCTTGCGCGCCTGCGACACCGACGATGTCGATCTCGTTCTGACGACTGGCGGCACAGGCCTCGCCGCGCGCGACGTCACGCCGGAAGCAACGCGCGCGGTGATCGATCGCGAAGCTGAAGGGATCGCCGAGCGCATTCGGGTGTTGGCGCTGCCAAACTTTTCGCGCGCGGCGCTGGGACGTGGAGTCGCCGGCGTGCGCGGACACACGCTCATCGTGAACCTTCCCGGCTCACCAAGTGGCGTGCGCGACGGACTCGATGCGCTCGATCCAATCGTTCAGCACGCATGCGATGTGCTGAGCGGGAGAGTGACGGAGCACACGCTCGCATCCGCGCCGGCGGGACCGAGATGAAAGTCCTGATCACCCTGACCGACGTGGAGCCGGCGGTCAGGCTCAATGCGCTTCTCGAAGCGGCAGGCACGAAGACGGCCGTCGTTTCGCCGCTCGACGACCTGCGTGGGGAGATAAAGCGCTTCAAGCCCGATCTCGTCGTCCTCACCGGCAACCTCGGCGATCCCACGAACGTGCAGATGGTGCGCGACCAGTTGTGGAATGGGACGGGAGTGGTGGGGCTTGCCGATGTCGAAGATCCGGATCTGCGCGACCGACTGCGCACCATAGGATTTACCGACGTGTACACGAAGCCGCTGTCGGCGGACGAGCTGTACCTGGCGGTGCGCCGTGTTCTAGATCGCAAGCGACTAACGGAAGCCACCGGTCTCATCGGGCAGAGCGAAGCGATCAA
The DNA here is from genome assembly GCA_036395075.1 of Gemmatimonadaceae bacterium. Lineage (GTDB taxonomy): Bacteria > Gemmatimonadota > Gemmatimonadetes > Gemmatimonadales > Gemmatimonadaceae > UBA4720. The sequence continues at coordinate 10,340 of DASWDV010000077.1, forward strand.
CGAAGTGCTGCTCAAGGTTGAGCAGATTGCGCCGGTCTCGAGCACTGTGATAATCGAAGGTGAGAGCGGAACGGGAAAAGAGCTCGTGGCGCAGGCAATTCACAAGCTGAGTCCGCGCCGTGGCAAGCCGTTCATCGCGGTGAATGCGGGCGCACTGCCAGAGAGTCTCATCGAGAGCGAGTTGTTCGGACACGAGAAGGGCGCGTTCACGGGCGCCGCGGAGCGCCGGATCGGACGCTTCGAGCTCGCGGATACAGGGACGCTGTTTCTCGACGAGATCGGCGAGATTCCGCCGTCGACGCAAGTCAAGCTGCTGCGCGTGCTCGAGGAGCGGAAGCTCACCCGCGTTGGTGGAACGGTGCAGATCCCAATCGATGTGAGAGTGGTGGCGGCTACAAATCGTCCGCTGCGCGAAAGCGTGGAGGAGGGAAGGTTCCGCGCTGATCTGTACTATCGGCTCAACGTATTGAGCATGTATCTGCCGCCGCTGCGGGAGAGACGCGAGGACATCCCCATCCTCGTGCGGCGGTTCATCAAGGAGTTCTCGTCGCAGCACGACCGCACGTTCCAGGGCATCTCGGCGGAAGCGATGCAGATCCTCATGAGTTATCCGTGGCCAGGAAACGTGCGCGAGCTGCGAAATCTCGTCGAGAGCATGGTGGTGCTGGCGCCGGGCAGAGAGATCGGGCCAGAGGACATTCCGCGCGCGATCAGGGAAGGCGGATCGGCGCGCTTTCTACCAGTTCACGTCGGACCGCTGGTGCGAGGCGCGGTTGGCGCGGAAGGGCGAGAGCTCGAGTTTCTGGTGAGGAGCATGCTGGAACTGCGGCTCCAGGTTGAAGAGCTGAGACGCCGGCTGGACGAGGAGCGTCGCGACGATCACGCCTGGGTTGGAGAAGTTCATCCTGCGCCCGCACTCGGCTCCGGCGCAATTTCGGGAGCGATCGAGCCGCCAAATCAGCCGGCGCCATCGGCCACGTTGACACTGACGCCGGGAATGACGATGGCCGAGATCGAGAGAGCGGCGATCGAAGCCGCGCTCAAGGAGACGAGGGGCAATCGGAGAAAGGCGGCGGACATGCTCGACATTGGAGAGAGGACCCTTTATCGAAAACTGCGCGATTACGGGATCGTGCCAGAAGCCGTGACGGCCGGGTCCTGATCGGTGCGCGCTCGCAAGGTTGTGCTTTCGTTTGCTATGGCGATTGTGGCGGCGCGATGCGACTCCTCGACAGCGCCGTTACCCGCCGGCGCCGTTCCCATGTTTCCCCCGGCGATTTACGAAACGTGGTGGCACGAAGTGGAGCAATGCTCCGGAAAGACGGGCGATTTCGCAGCGATTTCATGGTACTACGTGCCGGGTCTGGCCGGCTTCCGCGTCGGCTCGAGTCCAGATCTGGTCGGGATTTGGCAGCCGCAGTATCACTCGATAACTCTCGCCCAATACGCGCGGGAGGACAGCACGGTCGTTACCCACGAAGAGCTGCACGCAATTCTTAACCGCTCGGATCATCCGGCCGAGTATTTCGCTCAGAAGTGTGGCAGCTTGATCGCGCATTAAGGCCGCGACGAGAAACTTTTTTGACTCTTGTCGGCGGGAAGCGTGACGGATTCCTGATTTGAAAGTGATTGTTTCGTCACGCGGAGGGCGAAGAGAATCTGTGGGCGGCTAATGCTGAGTTCCGTTCGTGGCGAAGAGATGTAAGTGACTGATTTTGCTTGATTAAAGGTAAGTCGTCTACGATATTGGCCACCTGTTTTTCAGAGCAGCATCAAAATCCCGCGCTGATAATTGAATTTGAACAACATCGCCGGCAGCGTCCTTCCGATTAAGCGTGCTGAGGAGCTGATTCTCACGCTTCCGGGGGTTGTCTCCGCAAAGATCATAGAGAGCGAGAGCGGCGCGGTCGAGCAGATCCATGTTCTGACGACGGCGGAGCTCACGCCCAAACAGGTGGTTCGCAATATCGAGAGTGCGCTGATGGCGCATCTGGCGATGCGTGTGGATCATCGGAAGATCTCGGTAGCAATCACGAGCGAGCCCAAGCCGAAGCCGACGCCGGCGCATCCGACGCCGCGGAGTCAGTTCGTGGTGGGGCCGACGCCCGAGGGCGGGGTCAAGCGTTACACGGCGCGGAGGCTCTATTTCGAGGATGTGGAGGTCAGAGGGTCCCGGACCAAGGGAGTGTCGTGCCGGGTTACCCTGCGCAAGGGTGAGGAGTCGTACATAGGTGAAGCCCATGGGATCGAGGGGGACAAGTCCCGTCTCGATCTGGCCGCGCGCGCAGCGGTATTCGCGATCGGCTCGGCCGAGGGCAGAGAAGGGCAGTTGGCGGTGGAAGGCGTGAGGGTGATGGAGGCCTTTGACCGTGAGTACGTGTTCGTGGGTGTGACGGTGCGCTCGGGCCGTGACAGCCAACTATTGGTGGGGAATTGTGAGATCAAGGGCAGCGCGGAGACAGCGAGTGCTCTGGCGGTATTGGCGGCGACGAACCGCTGGGTGGATCAGGGAGAGTAAGCAAGCGGGCTCGAGGGTCCGGTGCAGGATAGAGGGAAGAAGGAATTGAAAGCGGGTCGAATCGACCTGGGAATTTTGAAGGGATCGTAAGAGGACGTTTCACCCTTAACACGGATCCTATAGGAAAATAAAAAACCCCCGTCCCGGCTAAGAGACGAGTTGAGCGGGCAGGCCTAGTTACAAGAGCGGAGCCAACCTAGTAGCGCATATCAGCGGATGCTGAGTGCGACTGAATTTTAGGGGGGTGACGCAAATGTTGCGAGTACTGTTCTGTTGGTTGTTCCCTGATTCACAGCAGTGGTAGCCGAGTACGGGGGTTTTTTTCTACGATGAGTCGGATAACACGGTACGTCTCCCTCATATGCCTCGCTGCGATTGGCGCGGTACTGGCCCTTTTCGTACAGGACCAGTCATTCTCGCTGCCGTTCGCGCAAGCCGCCCTAACCTTCGGTTTTATCGGGGTGCTTACGCAAGTGTTCAGCTATCGCACTATTAGTGGCTCCACGGCGTCTGTCTCATTTATCCCGTTCCTTGCGAGCGCCGCTATTGCGCCCCATTGGGTCACTGTCGTTGTCGTCGCGGCGGCCTGTCTCGCCGGTCAATTGGCAGCCAAAAGAGACCTAATCAGAACCGTTTTCAATACGGCACAAGAATCCTTTGCTCTGGCGCTTGCCATCCTCGCTTACGAGGCGCTCGGAGGGATCCCTCTTCACAGCATCGGTGAGTCGAGCTCGCTGTCTCTGTTTGCTCTCTTTTTGGTGTTCTTTGTT
>DASWDV010000078.1:0-3645 GCA_036395075.1 Gemmatimonadaceae bacterium
AGGTACTGGACGAGGTTGTAGGTGAAAGAGTCGTAGTTATCTATTACAAGCATCGCCTCTTTACGGCCTGGGATGGAATTGCTTGTGGACAGAACGAAGGTACTCGCGATCGACGTGCGTGTAGATCTGAGTCGTCGAGATGTCGACGTGGCCGAGCATCTCCTGCACTGCGCGCAAGTCGGCGCCTCCTTCGAGCAGATGCGTCGCGAAAGAATGGCGGAGTGTGTGCGGTGATACGGGCTTCGTGATACCCGCCTGCTCCACGTACTTCCGCAGCATCTTCCACGCGCCCATGCGCGACAGTGGCTGGCCGCGCGCGTTCAGAAAGAGAATGCCTTTGCCTTCGCCTTTCTCGAGCGAAGGACGTAGCTCGCGTAGATAGATCGCGATCGCTCCGATCGCGCGCCGACCGATGGGGACGAGTCGTTCCTTGGCACCCTTGCCGAAGACGCGAACGAGGTGGTCCTGTAGCATCACGTCGCGCACGCCAAGCGAAATCCATTCTGAAACGCGGAGACCGGCACCGTAAGCCAGCTCGAGCATCGCCCGATCACGGAATGCCAACGGCTCATCGAGTGACGGCGCGGCGAGAAGCTTTTCGACTTCCTCGACGCCGAGCACCTCTGGAAGCGTGCGCCAGCGCTTCGGAGTTTCGAGTCGTTCACTCGGGTCGCGGACTACGTGTCCTTCGCCGAGGAGAAACTTGAAGTATGTCCGCACCGCCGACACGTTGCGCCTGATCGACGCGGGTGACAGACCGAGGTCCTTGAGATGGTACACGTACTCGCGAAGCGTGCGCGCGCCGATATCGAGGGGCGATGCCGCGCCCTTCACCTTCGCGTAAGTGACAAAGCGCGCGATGTCGAGCTTGTAGGCGCTGCTGGTTTGAACCGACGCGCCCTGCTCGAGAGCGAGAAAGTCATCGAACCTCTCGACAAAGAATGCGCGGCTCACCGAGTCGTCAAGCTCGACTTTATTCACGCTCTTTTGCGCGACGCTTCCATAGCCAGATTCCGATTGAAAGAAGGACGATGGCTACCGCGATTGCGGCCGCAACCTTCCCCGAGCGCACCAAATATCGCTCGACGAGGTCCCAGTTATCTCCAGCCCGGAATGCGAGAAAAGTAATCAGGCCGAACCACACCGCGGACGCGCTGGCGACGGAGAGCACCACTTTAAGGGCAGGCAGCCTCATTGCTCCGGCGAACGGAGGTACAATCGCCCTGACTCCGGGAAGGAACCGGCTGACGAACAGCCCGAGGAATCCGTACTTCTTGTGGAGCTTCTTGATCCGGCTCTCGGCGTCTGGCCCGGCGTATCGCTCGATTCGTCGAAGAAATGCCTTGGCGCCGTAGCGGCGGCCAAGCGTGTAGGTCATTGCGGCGCCGGCGACGTTTCCGAACCAGCCAAGAAAGAATACGGTGAACGGTGATCCGTGCGCCCTGTCGGCAAGAAAGCTCCCGAAAGCAATTACCGCGTCGGATGGAAATGGCGGAAAGAAGTTCTCGAACGCCGAGAGTACTCCGATGGCGATGTAGAGAGAGCCGAGAGGCAGGTCACCCAGCCATCCCGTCAGTGACTGAAGCATTCTGCTAGCGTTTTTTCTTCAGAGTGGCGACCGCGATGCAGGCGAGTCCTTCCTTGCGCCCGATCCAGCCCATGCCTTCGTTCGTCTTCCCTTTGACGCTCACGCTGAATGAATCGATACCGAGAGCGGCCGCGAGCCTGGCCCGAATCTGCTCGCGGTACGGCGCAAGCCGCGGTGATTCCGCCACGACGCTCACGTCTACCTGACCAACTCGGTATCCGGCGCTCGAGACCCTTCTCACCGTAGCCTCGAGCATCCCGATGGAGTCCCGGTCTTTGTTGGCCGCATCAGTGTCAGGGAACATCTCGCCGATGTCGCCCAAAGCCGCGGCGCCGAGGATCGCATCGGTGATGGCGTGACAGATCGCATCGGCATCGGAATGACCCGCGAGGCCAACTTCCGATGGTATTAAAACGCCGCCAAGTATTAGTGGACGACCCGAAGCGAAGCGGTGTGAGTCGTAGCCAATACCGACGCGAGTTGTCGCGTCGTTGTCACGCGGCATCCGCGCGGACTGCCGGGCCCGGCTCGACCAGCGTGTAGTCCTGCTTTCTTCGCGCCGGCGTAAAACCCGCATCGCGGATGAGAAATTCCATTTCGTCGGTCGAGGTTCGATGGGTCGTGTTCGCGGCCGAGACCACGTTCTCCTCGATCATGAGCGAGCCGAAATCGTTGCACCCGAAACGGAGCGCGATCTGTCCGATCTTCATGCCCATCGTTACCCAGCTGGATTGAAGATTCGGAACGTTATCGAGGACGATCCGCGCGAACGCGACCGTGCGCAGGTACTCCGTCGCCCCGGTCTTCGGTTGGTGCGACATCGTCGGAGTATTTTCCGGCTGGAGCGGCCAACAAATAAACGCGGTGAAGCCGCCGGTGCGGGCCTGCACTTCCCTCACGCGTTGCAGATGCTCCAGTCGCTCGGCGAGCGTTTCGCCCAAGCCGTACATCATCGTGACGGAGGTTTTCATCCCTTCGTTGTGGGCCAGCTCCATGATCTCGAGCCAGCGATCAGCGCCGGCCTTTTTTGGCGCGACGATATCCCGCACACGCTGGACGAGGATCTCTCCACCACCGCCGGGAATGGAATCGAGACCGGATTTGCGGAGCTCGCGGATCACCTCGATCGCATCCATCCGAAACAGCTTGGCGAAGAAATCGATCTCGCTCGGACTGAAGCCGTGGATATGAATGGGGTGATGGCGCTTGATGTACTTCATCAAATCCAGATACCACTCGAACGGTATGTACGGATTGTGTCCGCCCTGAATGAGAATCTGAACTCCGCCGAGCGCCTTGAGCTCGTCGATCTTGGCGCCGATCTGCTCGAAGGAGAGCGTATAGCCTTCCCCGTGCTTGGGACGGCGAGCGAACGCGCAAAAGCCGCAATCGGCGACGCAGACGTTCGTATAGTTGATGTTGCGATCGATGATATAGGTGACGGTGTTTCCAGGGTGCTTTTCGCGGCGCACGCGATCTGCTTCCGCGCCAAGCTCGAGGAGCGAAGCGTTCGTGTAGAAGTCGAGAAGGTCGTAAGTCTCGCTCATGCCGCGGGAAGAAACGTCAGGGTTCCGTTCGGGATACGACCGCGTTCAACCAGTCGCCGATAGAATTCGGTCAGACCGGCCAGGTGCGGGTAGGATAATCCGTAATCGAGGCCTGAAAGATAGTTCGCGCAGACATCCACGCTCACAGCGGTGGTCTTGTGCGCCTGCTCGGCGAGCTCGTGTAGGTGGCGAAGGCCCCAGTCGCGTGACGCGATCAGGCTCGCGTGCGCCAGCAACGCCTCCTTCACATCCGCCGAACGCTGCGCGACCCAAACCGCGAACACGAACGGCTGGCCGGTCCAATCTTTCCAGGTCTGACCAAGATCGTAGACGTAGGGGTAGCGCTCGCGATGCCGTGAGCCGAGGACGAGCGCAGCGTCGCCAATGACGAGCCGCGCGTCGGCCCCTTTGTCATCAGACTCAATCACGTCACGGATCTCCGCATCGCCAGGAACAAAATGGGGCTTTGAGCGCCAGATATTCTCGAAAAGCAGCTCGAGGAGCGCAACG